>JBAVUV010000568.1:0-8293 GCA_049696955.1 Candidatus Sulfotelmatobacter sp.
GCTATTATCTCTCGTGGCAAGCGGAATATTGGTGCATCGTCGGGAAGGCACGAGGGCTTATTTCAAGGCGGAGACCCAGTCCCCGGTGTTCCGAGACCTGCAGCATCTCTTCGAAAAAACGGCAGGACTGGCTCCAATCTTGAAGCGGGTACTAAAACCGTTTGGGAACAATATTCAGAGTGCTTTTATCTATGGTTCCGTGGCACGAAGCCGGGAACATGCGATGAGTGACGTGGACGTGTTGGTCATTGGCAGAGCAGGTCTTGCTGACCTGTCTCCGGCGCTCCGCAAGGCGGAGGCGCGGCTGGGAAGAGAGGTCAACGTCACGGCCTATTCCCCAGAGGAGTTTCGGGAGAAGATCAAATCGGGCGACCATTTCCTTGCCGCCGTTTTACGAGGACGGAAACAGTTTGTGAAAGGAGGCCAGAGTGACTTGGACCAGCTTGTTGGCAAATAAGGAAGCCCAGAAACACAAGACTTCCAAGAAGGAATTAGACAATATGCGGGCCCTGATCGCCCGCGACTTAGCAGACGCGAGTCTTGCTGGCCTCTCAGCAGATCGGAGATTCGCCACTGCCTACAACGCTGCGCTCCAGGCGGCGAATATGGCCATAGCCTGTGCGGGGTATCGGATCGTGAGCAAAGTCGGACACCACCGAGTGTCCTTGGAGAGCACGAAATTGGTGTTGGGTAAGGCTGCGCACAAGTACGCCGACTATTTTGAGACGTGTCGACGGAAGCGAAATACTATCGATTACACCTTCTCCAACGTCGCCACGGAGACTGAAGCGAAAGAGATCCTTGTCCAAGCCTCTCGGTTTTACGGAGAAATCGAAGACTGGATCACGAAAAACCACCCTTCACTGAAAATGTAAGAGTTCGGACGACCCGAAAGTAGGTCGAGGGGCCAGTTGTTGGATACGGCGTGACAACCTGGATCGGAGCTTCCAACTTCCGGTTTGCCGAGCAACCACACAGAATCGTCGTGTACGCTCAGAACTCCACCCGCGCCTGAAATGCAATCATTCGTGGACTGCTATCGCCACCTAAACCGACGCCCAACAGGCCGGTCGGCGGAGCAGTTGTGTAAGTAAGCGCTCCAAAGCCAGTCTGCGTGGAAGGCTTTCCCGGAACACCGGATAGCACCATGCTTGGCAGCCCGAAGTTCGGGTGGTTGAAGACATTGAAGAACTGACCTTCAAACCTCAGCTTCACGTGCTCGGTCAAAGGGAACCATTTTGTCAGGTAGAAGTCACTCCAGAGGAAATTAGGACCGCGGAGTGAATTGCGACCGAGGTTTCCGAATTGGCAATGCTGCGGGTCGTCGCCGCCGGAGCACTGCCCTGTGCTCGGATCAACCGCGGATGCAAAAGCATCGGGATTCAACCACTGAATCGTGCCCAGTTGTGTCACGCCGGGGACGGGATGATGCGCATAGAGTGGGACGCCGGGAACGACACTGGCGAACTGCGGCCCGCTGCCCTGCACGATGCCGTTTCCGTTTGCCGAATAAGGCGTGCTCAGCACCGAGAACGGAACTCCGCTGTGCCAAAACGCCGTTCCGGAGATCTGCCAGCCGTTCAGCGCGTAGCTCAGAGAATGACTCCGCACTCTAATCGGCAACTGATACACATACTGCGCATTGAGATTGTGCCGGATGTCGTAGTCGCAAGGACCATAATCGCGGGCCAGATCTCCCGGCAGAGGGGAAAGAATCCCTCCCGCAGAGAACGGCAGGAAGCCTCCGTTCGAGACCGTATCCATGCAATGGCTCCAGGTGTAGTTGACCTGGCCTTGCAGTCCATGGCCGAGCCGCTTCATAGCGGTCAGTTGAAGACCGTTGTAGTGGCTGTTCGCACCTGTGGATAACTGTGTCACCGCGGCGAATCGTGCATCGGTAGGCTGCAGATAGGGGAATGGTGCAAAACAGCCCTGACATACGGTTTGGTAACCGTTGACTTGTGTTGAGTAGGGCTGGTTCACGGCGCGTGTCCCGACATATTGTGCGTGTAAGCTAGCCGTCGTTCCGAATTGATGTTCGATTCCCAGGCTCCACTCCATGAAGTAGGGCGCGTGGAGTTTGCCATCTGGAATGGCTGTGATTGCAACCGGCGGAAGAGAAGGCTGGCCCTGGGGAAATCCCGAGGTAAAGGTCTGATTGGCAGCAACGATTGCGCTGACTGCGCTGTTGGGCGCTCCCGACGCTATGGCTGTGCCGCCCACGCTGCCAAGCACTCCTCCCTGAAATGTCTTGTCGTAGGGAGGATTGGTGCCGATCAGGTCTGCTACGGTTCCCGGCAAGATATCGCTGAAAATTCCGAAGCCAGTGCGGAGCACCGACTTCGGCTCGAACTGCCACGCAATCGCCGTCCTCGGCTGCAAAATAGCGACCGGCGTGGACGAGAACAGATTGCCGAGATGAGTTTGAATAACGCTGTTCAACGGTTGATTGTCATGGGGAATGGAACTGAAGGAGCCGCGCAGTCGGGCGACTTGATCATGTGGATTCAACGGATTGGAGTTGAAGGTGTCGCGCAGACCGAACGTCCAAGTCAGAGTACGAGTCACCTTCCAGGTGTCTTGCGCGTAGACATCGAGATTGAGAAAGTTGAAGGGCTCGTTTAGGTTCGAAGGGAACGTCTCCGACGCGGTGTTTGCCACTCCATCGATAAATTGCTGCAAGTTCGCGTATGTCACGGTGGGAACGGTGCCTTCCCCGAAGTCGTAGTCGTTCAGGCGGAAGATGCGGATATTCGTTCCGAACCGTAGTTCGTGAGCGCCGCGGCTCCAGGCGAGATTGTCATTGATGAAGAACCGGGAGGCACGCCTGCCTTGTACCCAAGTATTGTCAAGACCTCCAACGGGAGTGAAGGCGTTCGCCCCGCTACCCTGCAATACGATCGGGAAAGCCGAAAGGGTCTTCTGAAGGTTGCTTGGCCCAAACAAGCTTTCGTACCAGGAGAAAGCTGGGTTGAAGTAGTTCACCAGGTTCTGCGAGAAAACGTGCGTGTGTCCTGCGGCGAACGAATAAAGAGGTTGCGGCGAAAGCGCATTGAACACCGGGTTGATGGGATCCGTGTACGCGGCTTGCAGCCCGGTGTCCGACTGAAAACGAAACCATGCCGTATCTTTCTGGTTGACGTTGTAGTCGAGACGGACGGTCTGGACCTGCTCGTGGTCGTCGCTGGAGTGCGAGATGCTCTGCCGGTTGGCGCAACCATCCCCTGCGGCGCCAAGCGGGCAGCCAAGTATCGAGGTGGGTGTACCGTTGGCATTTCCGTAGAGGTTGAACATCTGTTGATAGAACAGACAGTTCCCATTCGGATCGCTGGACCCGCAGCCGGTTGTTTGCCCCCCAGAAAGTTGCTGCAAGACGTATGCTTGGAACGCCGTACTGGGAACGATCGTCGGTGTGACGATGGGCAGCGCTATCCGCACCCATTCACTATCAAAGAAGAAGAACAGTTTGTCGTGCGCGATCGGCCCACCGACACTGCCTCCAAAATGGTTCACTGTCGCTCCCGGCTTGTGGTTTCCCGGCGTCGCGTTAGTAAAGTAGTCCGCTGCATTCAGCAGCGAACCGTTCCATAGTTCATAGAGATTTCCGTGAAACTGATTCGAGCCGGACTTGGTGACGTAGTTGACCTGGGCTGCTCCATACCGTCCTTGATCCACGGAATAAGACAGAGTGTTCACCGTCACTTCGGAGATCGAATTCAATCCCAGGACAAGATTAGTTGAGAGGCCGCTATTGAGATTCGTGAGCGGGTCGTTCGTTTCCAGCCCGTCGACGATGTAGCCGTTGGAGAGAGCGGGCAGCCCGTTGAACTCCACGTTGCCATAGCCGTTTGTGCCGCCAACGAAATCGTTGCCGCTGCCGGCCGTGTTAATGAGTGCTCCGGGCGAAAACTGCAGCGGGTAGGTGAGGTCACCGCCTGGATTCGGAAGGTCCTCCAGCGCCGAAGTATTCAGAGTTGTGGATGTGTTCGCGTTCTCCGGGTTGATAAGTGGAGCTTCGCTGCTGACCTCAACCACCTCATTGGATCGAGCGATCTTGAGCGTAAAATCCACTGTTTGCTTCTGGCCTAGGCCCGAAACGACGTTGCCATTTTGCTGCGACTCGAAGCCTTGCGCTTCCGCTCTGACCGAGTAGGTCCCGGGCTTTAACTGTGGGAAGTTGAACCGGCCAGCGTCATCGGTCTTGGCGGCCCGCCTCAGTCCAGTCTCAAGGTTGGCGATCGCCACGGTGGCACCCGGCACGACCGCGTTGGTAGTATCCCGAACTTGGCCAACGATGGCACTCGTGGTTTCGCCTTGTGCCACTGCTTGAGAAGGAGGTAGAGATGCTGCAACCGCGAGAATGAGCACGAGCCGATGGACGTTCGTCATATCGTCAGACTCATTTTGCTTCCCTCGCAGGTCACGAAGAGTCCCCACGTTAAACTTCGACCTGATTAACCGGTGATTATTTCCCATAGTTAACCATAGTTAATGTAAATAGGCAAGCGAACGAGGAGAGAGCAGGAAATTATGTCAAACTTCACATTGGCTGGGAGCTTATTGCGGGCGAGTAACGGGCAATCCGGAAGGATCACAAATCATAGTTTGCTGACGATACATCGGGAACAAAGCGAGAGCACCGAACTGTTGTGCGCTGTGGAAACTGACCGTCATGCCCCAAGGGAAGAAGTACGTGTCCTGCGTCCTGCGACAGCTGCAATCTCGTTGAGCATGCCGCCGAAAATCCAGCGATGCACCGGATAAAGCATGTACCAATAGAGAAGCCCCGCCAATCCGGCGGGATCAAAAATAGCGGTCTGCCGAATCACGGAGCCTTGGCTATTTGCTTCCACCTCGAACTGCAACCACGCCCGGCCTGGCACTTTCATTTCAGCGACCAGACCGAGTTCGTGATCCGGCACAAAGGTTTCCACTCGCCAGAAGTCCAGAGCGTCGCCTGCAGAAAGTGTGTGAGGGTCGCGACGGCCCCGACGCAGTCCCACGCCCCCTACAACGAGATCTAAGAGGCCCCGAAACCACCAGAGAACATTGGCAAAGTACCAACCATTCAAACCTCCGATGCGCTGAATCGGAGCAAAGGCAGAAGCCGGCGGGACCGATACTTGCACCGTTCGAGAATCGACGAGCCTGGTGCCAAACTTTACTCCGCCCCAAGACTGTGGCTTCCCCGCCGAGGAAAGAGCATCGCACCAGCTAGTCAGGGCAAATTCCTGGTCTTCATGGCGAAGAGCTCTTTCTATCGCTTCTCGCAAACCTCTCGGCTTGATGCCAAAAGCTGTCAAAGCGGAGGTGTCGTGCACCAGAGTTGGATTGCGCATACTATCGATGAGCTTTCGGCCAATGCGGGCATAAACCGGCGTGATTAAGCCCAACCACAAACTTGAGAGGCGAGGCGTCAAGATCGGAACCGGGATCATCCATCGGCGGAGACCGCATTGCCGGGCATACTCCTGCATGATCTGGCCGTAGCTGACTTGGTCGGTGCCCCCGATTTCGAAAACTCCGCACTGTTCCACCGGCAACACCATCGCCGCCATCAGGTACGCAACCACGTCTTCGACCGCGATCGGCTGGGCTTTGACGGCAACCCAGCGGGGGCAGATCATCACCGGCAACCGCTGTACCAGCGCGCGAATCATTTCAAATGAAAGACTGCCGGAACCGATCACGATGGATGCGCGAAATTCAATGGTCGGAATCTCGGAGCTTCGCAGGATGGCTGCAACCTCGTGACGACTGCGCAAATGAGCAGAGAGCGATTGGTCCTGGTTCCCCAAGCCACCTAGATAGACGATGCGTCGTACTCCAGAATCGCGCGCTGCATCGGCGAAGTTTTGGGCGGCTTCGCGGTCTTCTTGTTCGAACTTACCCGAAGACCCCATGGAGTGGACCAGGTAATACGCCGTGTGCACTCCTGCCATCGCCGGAGCCAGTGAACTGCGATCCAGACAATCTGCTTTAATGACTTCCGTGGAAGAGGCAACTCTTGATCCGAGAAAATCAGGGCGTCGAGCTAAGCAACGAACCGGCCAGCCCGCTTTCTCCAACTCCTTTAGCAGGCGCCCGCCGATGTAGCCTGATGCTCCCGTTAGCAGGATGAGCGGGCGATGATCTGGGCCCATTAAATCTCCTCATTCCGCTCACTGAGCTAGGCTGGCCTGATCCTAGCATTTCCCGGATCACTTGTTTTTTACGAAAGGCCAATGGCCGAACACTTGATTTTGTGCTTCGCCAGCTTTACTTATGCAAATTCAAGCGCCCTGAAGCTGGCGTGGGGATAGTTGATGTAACCAAGCCATTTCCATTTCCACCATAGAGAGTTGTTGGTTTCAAAGTAAACTGCGTCGCCACTTGTGTCGGAAACCATTGCCGCGAGTTGCGGGACGGCCCTACGTTCGGCGTGTGATTTTGCTGACGGGGATCTACGTCTGCGAGTCGATGGGCTGGACCAAAACCCAAGTAAGCTTTTCGCGGGCATTGTAAAGCAAAGTGATGGTCACGTCACGGGGATTCCGCTTGAACGCGAAGTGGTAGCGGAAAGTGCAGTGCAGCTCGCCGGCTGCGACCCCCTCACGGAAACGTCCGTAGAATTCCTGCATGTCAGTACAGGGCGCGATCTGCTTAAAGAAATTCTTTCCCACAACCTTCTGCCTGGTGAGACCAGAAAGCCCCTCTTCGTAGGAGTTATATCGGAGGACCGTGCCTTGAGCGTCGAGTTGGATGACTCCATAAGGAAGCGAGTCCAATTCCTTCTCACCGATGGAGTCAATCGTTTGGAAAATAAACGGCGTGGGTGCTGCAGAATCAGAGGACACGGGATTCTCCAAGGGGGATAAATCGTCGCCGGGAAGCCTAATCGTCCCACACAAGGCACTCGGGGCACAAGCATCCAAAAGGTTAGGTTTGGATGGTTATCTGGGTCAGTCCGCCAATCTGAGATTCTGATCGGATAACGGGCAACACCTGAAGTTATCCCCGGAAGGTCAAGGCTTGGGAAGTACCACCCGAAATCGCAGCCCGACCTGAACTACCCGGAGTTCGATGGAGGATTGCTATGTAGCTCGCCTCGCGCCTTTGCCTTCTCAGTCATAAGCAAATTGATCTCGTCGAAATGCCACGGGCGGAAATCGTGGGTGTCAACTCCGACATCCATGGAAAGAGAAGTCGCTGCTTCCGGGAGGTTACCATGTGAATGTCCGTACAGGTGCCACGCTCCATGATGGGAGCGATTCCAGACCCGCATGGCGTAGTGACAAATCACGACGGGCTGGCCATGTATGGAGATTTCCGCAAGGTTGCCGAGCCAAGAGAACTCATCGGTCAGCTTGCGAACTTGTTTGTCGTGATTACCCGGCACCGCAAAGATTTTCTTGCAGCGAATCTGCTTGCGGTGCTCCAAAGCCTTCGCCTTGCTCCCGATGCAGAAATCCCCAAGGAAATAGAGGATGTCATTGGCCTTAACGGAGGCGTTGAGACGGTCGAGGATCGATTGATCCATTTCCTCGACGCTTTGAAACGGTCGATTACAGTAGCGGATTATGTTGCTATGCCCGAAGTGAAAATCCGCCGTGAACCATATGTTCGGCATGTCTCTTGTGAACTCCTTGGAGACCTAGCCCCGTCTCAATGATGCTTTGCGTTCCGCTGCGGAACGACTTGCTGCGCAGGAGCTTCCGGCATTGGTATCTGTTGTGACTGAACGGCACTTGATGCTTCTGGCGTTCCTTGTCGCACGTTGGCAAACCACGTACCCAAGGCGAATCCCAGTGCTAGAGCAGCGCTGGCAACGACAGGCAGCCAAATCGCCCAAACCTGCTTTTCCAGCCTAACAAGGAAATCGTCCATCTGCTGCGCCCTAGTAGTCATGCTCCGCAGGAGCGAGTCATTGGCGCTTCTGACCTTTTCGATCACTCCGATGTCAGGGTGAGCTATTTCTCGTAGCACGTTCACAAGTTGCTCTTGAACGGAGTTCATTTCAGAACAGGACTGGTCAAGCGCTTTGGCCGTATCCGGCAGACCGGACTGCTGGAAGCACTGTCGCAGGCTCTCGCCCAGAAGCTTCGCTATGCGTGGCGGGTCCAAACCTGTTTCCAATTCCTTCGGCAATTGAGCAATGCGTGACTCAAGCCGTGACGTGTATGCTGCCAATCGCTTCTCGACTTGATCAGCTTTAGAGAGAGCATTTTCTAGAATCTTTTGCAAAGACTTTCGTTCTACCGCGATCGCCGCGGGCGTTTCTCTCGTGAGAAGCGCCAGGATACCCATCGCTTCC
>JBAVUV010000569.1:0-9532 GCA_049696955.1 Candidatus Sulfotelmatobacter sp.
TTTGATACTTCCACCGAGCCAAGGCCAGCGGCCGACGAGGCCGCCACGCTGCTTCCTGTAGGATTCATTCCCACAGACTGGTATCCAAGTGCGCTCGCTGTGCACGGGGATGATTTGCTCATTGCCACGGCGAAAGGCGAGGGGGCGGGACCGAACAATCGTGAGGGAAAGACTGCGTGGGAGCTGAAGCATCACGACCATGCCTATATTGCGACTCTTCTGCGGGGTTCGATTGCGCGATTGAGTATCCCTTCAACTCTCGGCAAGCTCGACGAATTTACGCGAACGGTCGAGAACGATAATCTGCTGCGCGTTAATCAGGATCCGACGCACGATGATGCCGAGACGATCCGCTTCGCCGGAGGAAAGAATCCGATCAAACATGTGATTTATGTGATCAAGGAGAACCGCACTTACGATCAGATTCTGGGTGATCTGAAAGCCGGAAATGGCGATTCAACTTTGACCATGTACGGAGCTGACGTTACGCCCAACGAGCACAAGCTGGCATTGCAGTTTGGCGTGCTGGATAACTTTTACGATAGCGGGGAAGTTTCCGGCGACGGGCATCTGTGGTCAACTGCGGCCATTACCAGCGATTACAACGAGAAGACATGGCAGATCGCCTACCGCGGCAAAGAGCGGACGTACGATTTTCAGGGAACGGTTATGGGCGAGTATCCGCTGGATCATAAGGAGTCGGATATCGACGATCCTTCGACGGGATTTCTTTGGGACAATCTGTCACGACATGGGGTGAGTTATCGTGATTATGGCGAGTATGTGAGTGCGGAGTGGTGCAATAAAATTCCCAAGGCTGCATCGCCGAAGCAGGGAACACCTTCGCAGGAGGAAGCAGCGTGCCCGCGAACGGATGTGGAGAAGGGCGACGATCTGGAGCCGAATGTGGGCGATCCGCATGGCGGGTCGAGTCCGTGGCCATGGGCAGTGCCGCTTTTCCGGGGAGTGAAGGCGACCAAGGCCGTGCTGCGAGATCATTTTGATCCCTTGTATCCCGACTTCAATACGGATTATCCCGACCAGCTTCGCGCGGATGAGTTTTTGAACGAATTTGCGGCGTATAAGCGGGCGCGGGAGGAGAATGAAGGCGCGGAATTTGAATTGCCGGCGTTCGTGTTGCTCTATTTCCCTGACGATCATACAGGAGGCACGCGTCCGGAGAAGCCGCGTCCGCAAGCCTCGGTGGCGGATAACGATTTGGCCGTGGGGCGAGTGGTGGATGCGGTTTCACACAGCCCGTACTGGGATGACACTGCGATATTTATTCTGGAAGACGATGCGCAGAATGGAGCGGACCATGTAGATGCGCACCGATCGATCGCATTTGTCGTGAGTAAATATTCACCGGGAGCGGCAAGCGCGCCTTATGTCGACCACCGGTTTTATACGACCGTGAATCTGATTCACACCATGGAGATGCTGCTGGGGCTGCCTGCGATGAACCAGAATGATGCCTATGCGCCAGTGATGGGACCTATGTTTTCAGGTGCGGGTGAGCAGCCTCCATTTCAGGCGGACTACCGCAATTTAAAAAACGGACTGATCTACGAAACGAACAAGCGCGATGCGCCGGGTGGAAAAGAGTCGACGAAGATGGATTTCTCGCGGCCGGATGCGGCAGGAGCGGCGCGGCTGAATAAAGTTCTATGGCGGGATCAAAAAGGCGATGCGCCTATGCCTGCGCCGAAGCATACGGTGCTTCCGGCGGGAGATGATGATTAAGGGTCTTTCCGGCTGAAATCCAGAATGGGAATGTTTTAAGCCCCGAATCAAAACCGGAATCCCTCCGGTTATGAACTCATTTTATTTATTGCCGATAGACTCCGCATGAGCACCGCTGCGCGCGAAAGTCGAATCGCCGTAATGATGCTGGTGGGGGTGTCGTGGAAGGATGCAACGGGAAAGTTGCTGAGTGCAAATTTCCGACGGAGAAAAAATCTATGACAGGCAAATGGCTCGGACTGGCACCCTGGCAAAACAAGCGGGAGAACCTGGGCGCAAAAACCGCAGAAAGCAGTGAGTGCGGCCAGGCCAAGAACGGAAGGGAGAATTCCATGCAACACGCAGAATCGTCCGAAAAGAAGGAAGCTGAGGATCGCAGAACGGAGCGTGTCGCCGGTTTTCACGTCGACCTGTTGCCCATGGAAGACATCTACCGGGCGGCTGGGATTACGGATTCCAAGAAGGAGTACAGCATCCACAAAGTAGTCGAGATGCTCAACAGCGAACATATGGCGGGGCTGGCAAATGAGACGAAACGGGCGGCGGTGATGGTGGCGCTTGAGGCTGCCGATATCTCGCTGGGACAGGTGCAGCAGGATGCGGAGACGCGTCAGGAGGCCCTGGATCGCTATGAGGCTGAGCAGACGAAACTGATCGAAGCGGAGTGGGCGCGGAAGGCAGAAGAAAATATCCGGATTGAGGAAGAGTTGGAGCGCGTGAAGGCGCAGTATGCGGCGCGGGTGAAGCGCAATCTGGACGAGGCGGCGCGGGAGAAATCCATATTTCACCGTTGGCTGGCGATGAAGCAGCAAGAAGTGCAAAGCATATCGGCGGCCATGGACCTTTGGCTGAAGCGAGAGGTTGCTCAGCCGGACCGGGCACCGCTGACGAATGTAGGCGCGGCGGGTGCTGGAACCAGCGCTGCGCTCATCCCGTCGCCGACCAAGGCATAGAGCTGTCATCGTTCCCGTCCCGGGCTTTGGCCGATGCCCGAATTCCGTTCCAGCTTTCCCCTGCGCTAACCTCGGCTTTACACTAAAGATGTGAAGATTGCGCTTGGGCAGATTAATCCGACGGTTGGAGATTTCTCCGGCAACGCGGCAAAGATGATTGAGTTTTCACGGCGCGCGCAGGCGGAGGGCGCGGGGCTGATCTTGTTTCCAGAGTTGTCTGTGTGTGGCTATCCGCCGCGGGATCTGGTGGAGAGGCCTTCGTTTGTTGCCCGAAATCGTGAGACTGCGGAGCGAATTGCGGAAGCAACGCGTGGGATCGCCGTAATCTGCGGACTGGTTACTCCGGCCAATTCTGACACGGGCAAGTCGGTGATGAATTCTGCCGCGCTGCTGCAGGAGGGGAAGATTGCTTTCCTGCAATCGAAGATGTTGTTGCCCACCTACGACGTTTTTGATGAGATGCGCAACTTTGCTCCTGCAAAATCGCAGGAGCTTTTTTCTTTCTGCGGGAATCGCATGGCGCTCACGGTTTGCGAGGATGCGTGGAACGACAAACTGTTCTGGCCGAAACGGCTGTACGTTGTGGATCCGATCGAGGCACTGGTTCGCGCCGGCGGCAATTTTGTTCTGAATATCTCCGCGTCGCCTTTCTGGATTGGGAAGCGCGAGGTGAGGCGAGACATGCTGGCCTCGATTGCGCGTCAGCATAATCTTCCGGTTGCGATGGTGAACCAGGTCGGTGGCAATGACAGCTTGCTTTTTGACGGTTCGAGCCTGGTGCTGAATGCGGAAGGGAAGATCATCGCGCAGGGGCGATCGTTCGAAGAAGATTTGGTTTATTTCGATTCGAAAACTCTGACCGGAGACATGCATGAGCAGGTTGAAGGCGAAGAAGCGAGCGTGTACTCGGCGCTGGTGCTGGGGACACGGGATTACATACATAAGTGTGGATTTCAAAAAGCTATTATCGGACTGAGTGGAGGTATCGATTCCGCGCTCACGGCGGTGATTGCAGCCGATGCTGTGGGACCAGAGAATGTGATTGGGGTGGGGATGCCGGGGCCTTACTCTTCGGCGGGATCGATTGCCGATGCGCGCGCGTTGGCGAACAATCTGGAGATCCGGTTTGAGCTGCTTTCGATTAACGGCGCGGTGGAAGCGTACCGGAAAACTTTAAAGGATGTGTTCGCGAATCAGAAGGAAGATGTGACCGAGGAAAATATTCAGTCGCGGGCGCGCGGCACGCTGCTGATGGCACTCTCCAATAAATTCGGGGCCATCGTACTCTCCACCGGCAACAAAAGTGAACTGGGTGTGGGCTACTGTACACTCTACGGAGACATGGTGGGCGGACTGGCGGTGATTTCGGATGTTCCGAAGACGCTGGTTTACCGCCTGAGCCGTTACGTGAATTCGCGGCGTCCGGTGATTCCACAGGATACGCTGGAGAAGCCGCCCTCGGCGGAGTTGCGGCCGGATCAGAAAGATAGCGATTCCTTGCCGCCTTACGAGATTCTGGACGCGGTGCTGGAGGATTACGTGGAAGATGCGCACACGGCCGAGCGCATTGCCGCGGATCATGGCTTTGATATTGAAGTGGTGCGGCGTGTCCTCCGAATGGTGGATCGCGCGGAATATAAGCGACAGCAGGCGGCGCCGGGGATCAAGATTACTCCGAAGGCATTCGGGTACGGGCGGCGGCTGCCGATTGCGGCGAGGAACGAAGTTTGAATTTCTTACTTTTCGCAGGGGCTAAAGCCCGCATTTAGGGGCGGGCTCTACGCGGCCCATTCGGCTTCGCTCAGGGCAGGCCGCTGAAGCACCGCTCTTCCACGGCGCTGCAGGCCGCGCTGGTGATTTAGAAGATCAATTTCGCTACAGTAATTCGGAAGTCGATTTCGCCTTCGTGATTCGATTCGCAGCGGTGATCCGAGAGATTAATTTGGTTCTCGTGTGGGATTATGGATTGGGTATCTTCTCTGAGCCTATCCAGAGGAACTTCTTAATTCGAGTTGAAAGGAAATCATGCGTCGTCCTATTAAGACAATTCTTATCCTGCTTCTGACGTGCGGTTTGGGGGCCGCGCAATCTTCCACGAAGGGGAAAGCTGGGGACAAAGCCGCAGCATCCTCGATGAATGGTTCCGCGGTGAATCTCCCATCAGAAGCGACGGTGGATTCATTCATGCAGCAGACTTTTGGCTATGAACCGGGCATGACATGGAAAGTGTCCAGCATCAAACCGGCATCGGTGCCGGGATTGGCGCAGGTTGACGTGGTTCTGGCCAGCCCTCAGGGACAACAGGCGAGCCGGTTTTACGTTACGGCGGATGGCCAACATGCGGTGGTGGGGGAGATTATTCCGTTCGGCGCAAAACCGTTTGAGCGGGTCAACAGGATACTGGAAAAAGGAATTACCGGACCCGCGCGGGGACCGAAAGATGCGCCGGTTACGATCGTGGAGTTTGGCGATCTGCAATGTCCGGCGTGCAAAGCGGCGCAACCTGCGATCGAGGGCTTGGTTGCAGCGGAACCGAGTGCGCGTTTTGTGTTTCAGAATTTTCCGCTTGAGATGCACAACTGGGCAGCCAAGGGCGCGGCTTACGCCGATTGTGTGGCACAGACCTCCAACGGCGCGTTCTGGAAATTTATTGCGAAGACCTACGAAACTCAGTCCGATATTACGGCCGAAAACGCCGATCAAAAACTGACCGCGCTGGCGGATGGAGCGGGCGTAAAAGGTGCGGATATTGCCGCTTGCGCCAGTCTGCCTGCGACCAAGGCTCGGGTGGATGCTTCTACTGCGCTGGGAAAATCGGTGAACGTGAATGGTACGCCGACCTTGTTTATCGATGGCCGAAGTATTGGGAATATCAGTCAGGTTCCGGCGGAAACGTTGAAGCGGTTGGTGGATTTTGCGGCGAAGCAAGGGAAGTGAGAGAGCAGCTTGCGGGCTTCCCGCGACTGCGTCAGGTGATGACGACCGCAGGGGCTAAAGCCGCTAGTTCTGGGTTACCCAGATGGCGTCAGTCTTCAGGTTCCGGCTGGCCACGATGTGAGGAGTGATAACGACCAGCAGTTCATCGTTCTCAGTGGTGAGGGAATTATTCACCATGGCTTGATTGAGGCCGGGAATGACGCCAAGACCCGGGATGCCAGTCATCGAGCGAATATCGCTGCTTGAGATTTGTCCAGCGACCACGGCGGGCTCGCCATCCTGAAGCCGGATACTGCCGTCATATTCCTGATTAGAGATGACGGGCACGCCGTTCGCGCTTTGGCCGGTCAGGGAGCGCATCTGCAAGTCGAGCTTTAAACTTACGTCCGAGCCACCGTGAATAACTGCGGTAGTTTTGAGATTTAGCCCCAGATCTTCATAGCTTACCGACGGAAAGGGCGCAACATAGCTCTGATTGCCCAGCACCGCGGAGATCTGCGGGGAGTTGAAAACGGGCGCGTAAGACGCGTTCAGGATAGGATAGCGCTCGCCTACGTGGAAGGTGGCTTCTTTGCCCTGGCCGGTGCGCAATGTGGCCCGGCTGACGGCGCGGGACCAGGATTCGTTAAGGGAAAGAGCGGCGCTCAGTTGATCGAGGCTTAGTCCCGAAAATGTAAGGCCGCCGCCGAAGGTGGCCAGGGGCTGGCTGAAAATGGAATTCTGCTGGCCTTGCAATTGTGCGAGCAGGCCGGAGAGCCCGGACGTACCCGCCTGGTTGATTCCGCCGGAAGAAATCAATTGGTTGATGAGCGACTGGATGCTTTGCCCGCCCAGCGCGGCCAGCGCGGCGACCGGAATATTGTACAAGTTGAAAGTGTCGGGAATGTGCAAGCCGATGTTGCGGGTGAGGTTGTGGCTGATCTGGTAGATCTCGATGTTGAGCGAGACCTGGGGCGCCTCGCTGCTCAACTGTTGCATAAGAGTCGTGCACGCCTTCAACATTGCCTGGGGAGCGCGCACTTCCAGGACTCCATTTTGCCCAGGACTTATTTTCTGGAACTCGCAGATGTTGCGCAGCGCGCTGACCAACTCCGTGGCCTCTTGCGGAGTGCTGCCTCCCGGCACAGCAAAAGTCGCCAAAGACATGCGATCAAATTGTTTGTGGTTTTCTGGAGTGTTTTTTGCGATCAAGAGCTGGTGAGTGTCGAGTGGCGACCACATGGTTTTGCTGACCCGGCAAGCCAGGTTGAGAGCGGTGAAAAAGTCGACATTATCGACGTAGAAACGAACCGTCATGGGCAGGACCGAGTCGTCAAACTCAGCCGTAACGCCGTAGGCGGAGGCCAATTCGGTGAACAGACCGCGAACATCGCCGCGATAGTGAAACGTCGCCACTTCCGACTTGGGTCGCAAATGGATTTCAGAGGATTCGGCGAGCAGCGGCGAGGGTGTAGGGTTCGCGGGATCAGTACGGAGAGCTTCCGCCAGGCGAGTTTGCAGGTAGTCGTTGTCGGGATCGAGTTTAAGGGCCGAGCGGTATTCCGCCAGGGCGGGGTCGCGCTGGCCGTTGGCCAGCAGAGCGTCGCCGCGCTCGGTATGCTGAAATACCAACTGCGATTTCGCCACTTCGCGCGCCGCGAAAAATTTCGTGTCCTCGGAGACCAGTCGGGACGCCTCATCGAACTCGAGGAAGGCCTGGTCAATATGTTTGTGCTCTTCCAGCCTCAGTCCGCGAGCGTATGCAGTGCGCGCTTCTTTCTCATCTTTCTTCGAGGGAGTGCAGCTGATGCCGCCGGGTACGCCGTTGCCGCAGGAGATGATGGGAGCGTCTACGGACGCATCGCTGTCGGCTAACGAAGAAATATGGGCCAGAGCCAAGAGGCTGATCGCAGCGATGGACCTGAGGCAACGCATTCGGATGATTCTAACCTGCCACGCTGTTTTCCTGAGAGAACCAGAAGTGCCGGGTACCTTGGATTGAAACCTGGCTCGGAGCTGCGCTCCGAAGAACAGCCGAGGGCGGCTGTTCCCACATTTGGTTCTTGTTCCACAATTCTTGCAGGATGGCGCCGATAGAACGGAGGGATGTTGTTTTCTTGCGTGAAAGTGCGATCAGCTCAGCATGAGACGCTCGATCTCGCGGGCTTTGCCGGTGGTCTCGTCGCAATCGATGATTACGGCGCACAAGCGGACATCGCCGGTGGCGGGCTCGAAGCGTACGGGCATGCCGTTGAGGAACTTGTTGACGACCAGTTCTTTTTTTACGCCGATCACGCTGTCGTAAGGGCCGGTCATGCCGACATCGGTGACGTAGGCAGTTCCCTTGGGGAGAACGCGTTCGTCGGCGGTGGGGACGTGAGTGTGCGTTCCGACCACGGCGGTGACGCGGCCATCGAGATACCAGCCCATGGAAATTTTTTCGGAAGTGGCTTCGGCGTGGAAATCCACGAAGATTATTTTGGCGTCGATTTTCTGCAGAAGCTGGTCGGCGGTGCGAAAGGGATCGTCGTTGGAGGCCATGAAAACGCGGCCCTGCAGGTTGATTACGGCGTAGGGAACGTTTCCTTTCTTGCCCTGATATAACCCCCAGCCGGGCATATCTGCCGGATAGTTCGCGGGGCGCAAGATGCGCCGCTGTGGGCTGTTGCCGTTGCCTTCGACCATTTGAAAGTAGTCGAGGATCTCTCGTTTGTCCCAAACGTGATTGCCGGTGGTGATGACGTCGATATTCAGTTCAAAGAGTTCTTCGGCGAGAGCGGGTGTGATGCCAAAGCCGGCGGCGGAATTTTCTCCGTTGGCGATGACCAGATCGATGCGTTGGTCGCGGACGATGCTGGGCAGACGGTCCTTGACGATGGTGCGTCCGGGGCGTCCGAAAATGTCGCCGATGAAGAGAATGCGCATGGATTAAGCCGATTTTCGATGGTAACACGCGGGGATCGGGTCTTAATTACGGACGAAGTCATCGAGCTGCGCTCGATTGGACAGCCGAGGGCGGCTGTCCCCACATACGGATTGCCACACCTGCGGTTGTCCGCACATGTAGGTGTTACGGAGCGAGTTCCGCGGTGCGAAGGAAATCGTAATTGCCGGCGGGATTTAGTTGCAGATTGCGCACGCGCTTGTTGTGGACAAGAACATTGTCGAGATACCAGAGATCGATGTAGGGGAGTTCGTTGGCGAGAATCAGTTGGAGTTCGGCATAGAGTGACTTGCGCTTGTTCTGATCGACTTCGCGCCGGGCCTGATCGATGAGCGCATCTACGTTTGGGTTCGAGAAGTAGCCGCGGTTTGCGCCGTTGGGAGGGAATTTTGCCGAGTGAAAAGCATACTCGAAGATATCGGGATCTTCGTTACCCCCGATCCAGCGCAGGCTGTAAAGCTGGAAGGCGCCGTGAGTGACGTCGGCGAAGAATGTAGCGAATTCGAAGGTGCGAATGTCAAGCACGATTCCGACTTCGCGCAACTGCTGCTGCATGACGGCGACCATGAGGCGAGTATTCTCGTCGGTGGAAGTTTTCATGGTGAGGTGAAAGCGAATTCCGTTGACGGCAGGATAACCGGCGGCATCCAGCAACTGGCGGGCCTTTTCGGGATCGTGATCGTAGGCAGGCACGTTACCGTTATAGGCCCAGCTTTGCGGGGGAAGAATACTGCGGGCGGGCTGCGCTTCGCCGCGCCAGAGATATTCGATCATAGGAGTGCGATCGAAGGCATAGGCAATCGCCTGGCGGACGCGGACGTCGCGCAGGATGGGATCGCGTAGATTGAATCCCATGTAGGCGAGGACGGTTCCGGGAGCGCGTTCGACGGCGAGGGACGGATCGCGCTGCAGGGTGAGCACAGTATCGGGCGTGAGCGCGTTGATGGTGGCATCGCCGCTGCCCTTGCGCAGTTCG
>JBAVUV010000570.1:0-6416 GCA_049696955.1 Candidatus Sulfotelmatobacter sp.
GGCATTGGCGTAATGAACGTAATGCTGATCGCGGTGCGCGAGCGGACGCGTGAAATCGGCGTCCGAAAAGCAATTGGCGCTCCGGCAGGAACGATTCTGCGGCAGTTCTTCATGGAAGCTTTAATTATTGCATTGCTGAGTGGAGCAATTGGCCTGGGAGTGGCATTCGGATTTTGTGCCTTGGTGAATTTGTTACCCATGCCCGATTTTTTTGCCGGATTGATTCCAGACTGGACTTCCGGCCTTGTAGCCGCCGGACTGCTGGGAGCGATCGCGGTTGGCGCGGCACTGTACCCGGCGCGGAGAGCGGCGTCCATTGATCCCATCGAAGCGTTGCGTTATGAGGCTGGCGGATAACGGATGCTCATTGAAATTGTTCTCGAAGCCTGGATCGCACTGAAGCGCAACCTCACTCGCAGTTTTCTCACGATGCTGGGAATTGTGTGGGGGATTGCCACGGTTACTCTGCTGATCGCTTACGGCAATAGTTTCCGGAGCATTCTGGTGCATGGATTCGACGCGTTCGGCAAGAGCGTGGTGATCTGTTGGCCGCAGCAAACCAGCGAGCAGCCCGGCGGACAACGCGCTGGAAAGAGAGTCGTGATCGAACAGGCTGACGTCGACATGGTTAAGGCGACGGCGCCGCTGGTCAAGCACGTGTGTCGTGAAACTGTAAACCGCCCAGGAATTTCTTACGGCGACCGCATGGTGGGAACGGCGGCGATTCGCGGTGTTTGTCCCGAGTACGGCGAAATGCGCAACGAGGTACCGTCGGAGGGCCGATGGATCGACGCGGGGGACGAACTCGAGCGGCGGCGCGTGATTTTTCTCGGCGGACGCATCAAGGAACAACTCTTCAGCGGGCGCCCCGCGGTAGGGGAAACCGTGGAAGTAGGCGGAGTGCGCTTCACCGTGATTGGAGTGATGGCGCGAAAAATTCAGCTGAGCAATTACTTCAGTAGCGACGATGATTCGGCATGGATTCCGTACTCCACAGCCGGCGACCTATGGAATACTCGTTACGCACGGGTGCTGGTGTTCGAGCCGATTGCGCCGCAATTTGAAAAGAAGGCGATGGCACAAGTGCTGGCCGCCGTGGCGACGCGGCAGAATTTTTCTCCGACCGATCCGAAGGCTTTCCAAATGTTCGGGCGGGATGAATTCCGTCCGGTGATCGATGCGCTGACGATTGGGCTGCAAGTGCTGCTCGCATTCGTTGGAACTTTGACCCTCGGCATCGGCGGTGTGGGCGTGATGAATATCATGCTGGTCTCGGTAGATGAGCGCATCCGGGAGATCGGTCTGCGGCGCGCGCTGGGCGCGCGCAAGCGCCACATCAAGCTGCAGTTCCTGGCGGAGACCTTGTTGATCATGATACTGGGCGGGGCGATCGGCGTGTTGCTCTCTTATCTAATCGCGTGGGCGGTGGGCACGCTGCCCATGATGGGGCCTTTGTTCGAAGACGATTCCGGGCAAGGCGATATTCATCTGCGAATTTCCATGGTGACGGTCCTGCTCTCGAGCGCGGTGCTATTACTCGTGGGCGTGATCAGCGGACTGGTTCCGGCCTTACGCGCATCGAAGCTGGATCCGGTGGAAGCGTTGCGATACGAATGACCGCTTCGAATTAGTTTGATTTCGAATTAATTTGATCGCCAGCCCGATTCTTAGTACCTTTCTGCTAAGTCATTCGCAGATCGAGGTGCCCTTTGCCGATCTCCGCCGTCGATACCATCACGCTGGCCATTGAACACACGAAGCATCAACTCTTCAAGCCGTTTCGCTTCGGCCAATGGACCAGGCTCGCGTTTGTGGGACTGCTGGCCGGCGAACTTGGCTCCGGTGGAGGATTCAACGGCGGCAATTTCAGGCTTCCTCAGCATCCTGGGGCCTCCCGGCATTTTCTCCCTTCCATATTCGGAGGAATTGATCCCGCTCTTTTAGCGGGCTTGATCGCTGTCCTGGTTGTAAGCGCGTTCGTACTTGGTCTCATCTTTATGTACATCAGCAGCGTGATGCGCTTCATTTTGTTCGACAGCATCATTGCGAAAGAGTGTCGCATTCGGCAGGGATGGAGCCGCCGGCAGATTGAAGGATGGCGCTACTTTCTCTGGAAACTGCTTTACCTTCTGGCTACGTTTTGCGGATTTGCCGTGCTGATTGGTTTGCCAGCGGCCTTTGCATTTGGCATGGGCTGGCTGAGTGAACCGAGACAACATTTGCTTCCCTTGGTGCTGGGGGGCATCATTCTTTTATTTGTTGTATTGCTTTTTGTCGTGGCCATGGCAGTCGTCTTTGTGCTGACGAAAGATTTCGTTGTGCCGCAAATGGCTCTGGAGGACATCGGCGCTCTGGAAGCTTGGCGAAGGCTGTGGCCGATGATCGAGGCCGAGATGGGCGGATACGCCGTCTATATCGGCATGAAGATCGTAATGGCTATCGGCGCAGGCATCGTGATTGCGATTGCAACTTTGATCCTGGGTTTGTTTATCGCCATACCGACGATCGGGCTAAGTATCCTGGCCGTTCTGACGGGGAAAAGCGCAGGGCTTACCTGGAACGCTTATACGATCACTCTCGCCGTCGTGATTGGATGCATTCTGCTGGCAATTTTTCTATATTTAATCGCGCTGATTTCCGTGCCTGTCGTTGTGTTCTTCCCTGCGTATTCGATCTATTTTTTTGCGGCTCGCTATCCTCCGTTAAGCGCGGTGCTTTATCCCGTGCCCCCGGCGCAGCCGCAATTTCCACCGATAGCTGCGCCACCCTACGAGGCGCCTCCGCTGCCGCCTTCTCCGGCGCCTGCCGGATAAGCTAAAAGCGCTCCGGGAACTCTCGCGCTGCTTCAGGTGTCTGATGTTGCAGACACGCGCGTGCCAAAAGAGAAGCCGAGGAGCTTTCCATGTCATTTTCAATGGCAGGCGGAGGCGCGCGTGGTCCAGAGATCAACGTTACGCCGCTGATTGATGTGCTGCTGACACTGATTATTGTTTTCATGGTTGTGGTCTCGATGGATAAGGAGCAGGGCGAGACCGCGCAGATTCCACAGCCCGATCAGAAGCAGACCCCCGAGCAGGAGCAGACGCGCACCGTCGTCATTCAAGTGGTGTGGACGAAGGAAAATCAGCCCCCCACCGTGAAGATCAACCAGGAAGACGTGCGCTGGGAAGACTTGGAACCGCGGCTCGCAAAAATCTATTTAACCCGCGCGGAGAAAGTAGTCTTCGTGCACGGCGATGCCGATGTGGACTTCCAATACGTGGCAGATGTAATCGACGCGGCGCATCACGCGGGCGTTGACAGAGTGGGGCTGCTAACGATGGATCGGGGAGTGGCGGGGGAATGAGCAGTGCCTCCGTTACCGCGGTGATCTATCGCCCGGCGCCCGGCATGCGAAGAATGGGAGCGGGGGGATTTAGCGGCCGCATGCTTCCAGGGCACACGAGGTCGGTAAAGCTCTTCTGCCAGATCGACACCGCTGCCTTTGCGAGCATTATGATCGTGCTCGTCTTCACGGTGTTGTTCGGTACCTTGCTAGCGCCGACACATCACGGGATCGGCGCCGATCTCCCCAAAGTCTCGCACCCCGTCGCAATGTCCAGATCAGAGCGGGAAGATGGGATGCTAGTCACTGTCATGCGCGACGGCAGCATCTACTTCGGTGCCGATAAAGTGGGCTCCTATCAGGTGCGCTCGAAAATTCTGGACCGACTGAAGGACCCCAGCGTCGAACGGAAGGTCTATATTCGAGCGGATGGACGCGTGTGGTACGGTACGGTTAAGGAAGTCCTCGATGGGGTGCGCTCTGCAGGAATCGAACAAGTTGCATTCCTTGTGGATCAACGTCGGTCTCCAATGGCCGGGCGTTAATCTCGTTTCTCCGCGATCCCGTTTCCCTAATTTCTCGCCCGGTTCTTAATCCAAATCGGCGTCCCCAAAAATCCGAAAGCCTCACGGATCTGATTCTCCAGAAATCGCTGATAAGAAAAGTGAAGCTTCACCCCGCGGTTGGTGAACAGCACAAACGTCGGTGGGGCGACTGACGCCTGGGTCATGTAGAGAATCTTCACCCGCGAGCGCATGGGCACGGAGGCGCGCTCGAAGTCCACAGTTTCGATGAAGCGATTCATGGCGGATGTTGAAATGCGCTTGCGGCGTTCTGTGGCGACCTGTTCGAGCAGCGGGAATATTTTCTCCGTGCCCTTGCCAGTGTGGGCCGAGATAAAAACGATAGGCGCGTAGTTCAGAAATTTTAAATCGTAGCGCAGGCGCTCTTCGTACGCGGCGCGGTCGCCGGGACGTTTGCTTTCGCGCATACGCATTGCTTTCGAAGGCCTGCCGGGTTTCAGCTCGCCGCCGGTGACCAGATCCCATTTGTTGACCACGATGATCATCGAGCGTCCGCTCTCGTGCGCATATCCGGCGATGGCCGCATCGAGCTGACTGACACCTTCCGTAGCGTCGATGACAAGCAGCGCCATGTCGGCGGCCTCGAGATGCTTGCGCGCCATCACGACTGAAAGTTTTTCCGCCATTAGGTGAGTCTTGCCTTTGCGGCGAATGCCGGCCGTGTCGATGAATCGAAAGCGCCGGCCATTGTGTTCCACAATTTCATCGACTGCGTCGCGCGTAGTGCCGGGGATCGGCGAAACGATGGCACGGTCAGAAGCCGTGAGACGGTTCAGTAGCGTAGACTTGCCAACGTTCGGATGGCCAATGATGGCGACCTTAGTCTCGTAGACGGGCTGAACATCGTCGGAAGACCCATCTCCTGCCTCGCCTGTTTCCTTCTGTGCCTCCTCTGCGTCCCCCGTGTTCTCTGTGTTGAGATTCTCGCTTGCCGGCACCACCTCCAGAATTGCGTCCAGCAGGTCGTCGATCCCGCGTCCATGTTCGGCCGAGATAGGGAACATCTGTTTGATCCCGAGCCGATGAAATTCATCAACGATGTTTGCCTGCTTTTCCGAGTCGGCCTTATTGACCGCCAGGAACAGTGGACGCCCGGTCTTACGCAGCAATCGCACCAATTCAAGATCCGGACCGGCAAGTTCGGCGCGCCCATCAACGACCATGATGATGGCGGCAGCCTCATCGAACGCGACTCGTGCCTGGCGAAAAATCTCCGATGGAATGAAATCTTTTTCTTCGGGAAGAATGCCGCCGGTATCGATGATGCGGATGCGGCGGCCTCTCCACTCTGCGTCACCGTAAAGTCGATCTCGGGTAATGCCGGGCTCGTCGCCGACAATAGCGCGGCGCGAGCCCACGATGCGGTTGAACAGCGTGGACTTCCCTACGTTGGGCCGGCCCACAATGGCAACCGTGGGAACGCCAGCAGCGGTGGTAGCAAGAGTGCTCGTCGAGTTGTAAGTGGGTTGGGTCAAAATTAATCTTATGTGGGACAGCCGCCCTCGGCTGTCCTCGGACCGTCAGGCCTATGGTGTTTCTGCCGTCCTAAGCCGGAACTCGTATTATAGAGACTCCCGTGACTTTAAATTCCCAGCCCGCGTCTGTTGCGACTCCTTCCCGCTCCTCGCGCGGAGGCAACGGGGCTTCGCTTCACCAATTCTTTGCTCCTGGCGGAGTGCTGGCGCGCACGCATCCGGCGTATGAATTTCGGCGTGGACAATTGCAGATGGCACAGGCGGTCGAGCAGGCTCTGGAAGAAAAGCGGCACTTGATTGTAGAAGCCGGCACGGGAACGGGCAAAACGCTGGCCTATCTTTTGCCGGTGATTCGTTCCGGCAAGCGTGTGATTATCTCGACCGGCACGAAAAATCTGCAGGAACAACTTTTTTATAAAGACATTCCATTTCTGGAGCAGGCGCTGTTCGGAGAATCGTCTTCCGGTTCACGGCTTTCTGTTTGTTACATGAAAGGCCGCAACAATTATCTCTGCCGCAAGAAACTCTATGACCTTACCGACCAGCCGGTGCTTAGCGGACTGGAAGAGATTGAGCAATACCGTGCGATTTCCGCCTGGGAGAAAACGACTGCGACCGGCGACCGCGCGGAACTGGCCGAACTCCCCGAAGCCAGCGCTCTGTGGCACAAGCTGGATGCGCGTGCCGACGCCTGCATCGGACAGAAGTGCAGCGAGTGGGAGCGCTGCTTCGTCACCGAGATGCGCCGGCGCGGTATGGAGAGCGACATTATTATTGTCAATCATCATCTTTTCTTTGCCGACCTCGCCATCAAGTTGCAGGCCGAGGGCGCCCCGGACGCCGGCATTCTGCCGGAAGCTGCGGCGGTGGTCTTCGATGAGGCGCACGAGTTGGAAGATGTGGCAGGAAACTATTTCGGAATTTCCGTGAGCAACTTACGCGTGGAGGATCTCGCGCGCGACGTGGAGACATCTCTGCAGCATAACCGTATGCTTTCCGCAGCACTTTCAGGAGCGCTGGGGAGCTTACGAG
>JBAVUV010000571.1:0-3960 GCA_049696955.1 Candidatus Sulfotelmatobacter sp.
CTTTTCCGATGAAAGGACTGTCGTGAGCACTATCGACTACCGAACTTCCAGCCGATTCCGGAACTGGTTCCATAGTCGCTGCCTGAGAAATGCGATGGCGGTTGGTTGTCCCAATTGCCGTAAAACGAGACGTTCCAAGTCAAGCGACGGAAGAGCTTTACATAATAGGCAATGTTCGTACTAAAAAAGACACGCCCCGGTTGCGACAGTGCTGGAAATACTGTGCCAGTAACATCCAGGTTGGTCTTGTCGAACTTGAAGAGCTTCAACTCAGTGGCCACTATTGCGGTCGCGATGTTTGGACTGGCCTGCGAATGGGTGGATTGCGAATATATTGTGTTCTGCCAAGCGAAGCCGGCGAGCAGCGAAATCTTGGCATGATTGGTGTTCTTAAAATAACGTCCGATGCCTCCGCCCAGGTTCGTCTGAAGTCGGATATCCTGCGAGGAACTCTGCAGGAAGTTGCTGAGGCCCGAGTAGTACCAGTTGTTCCAACGCAGTAAACGACGAGCACTGATGGCTAAGGAATTTCTGGTCGACGCGCCATCCCCGGTGCTGGAGGCCAACGAGGAGCTGGCGTTCGCTTCCGCCGCCCAGCGTTCTCGCGGGTATTCGACGGATGAACTCAGGCTGTACTGGGTTGATTGATTGCCTTTGGAATACAAGATCCCTGAGTTGATTTCTCCATTGAACCTCTGCCAGAACCTGTCGGCGGTCTGATCGACCTCGACGATCTGTGATTGCTCAAACGTCTCTGCCTGCTCGGTACTCTCCGAGATCTCAATGTGCATCGGCCGCCCGGGAGGGCTTTCCGCCGTGTGCAGGGTCCCGGTGTACACCGATCCGTCCTCGGTCTTCACCACAAACAATTGTTTGCTCTCCAGGTGATGCACCTTGGACCATTGAACCGAGCTAGTGCCGTCGATGTAATCGAAGCTCACGAGGAGCACACCGGAATCGAGGCCCTTAATTTCACCGGTAAAGCGATCGCCATTGTTCATGACAATCACGTCGGACTTTTCACGCGCGAAGAGGTGTACCGCAAACAGAAGAGTAGAACTTAGGATAGCGGCTCGGATATTCATAACGAGTTTCCGATCTTTCGATAAGAGCTGTAATCCCGGTGGACATAAAATGCTCACTCTATTGCGCAATCCTTGCGGCTGGAGCGCCATCCAGAAAAGCGCTCACCAAGATACTGGCTCCGCCACCGGTACTCCGGTGAAATGGGTCTCGCTAGTTCCCTCTGCGAAGAGGATCTCAGACTGAGGATCGCGCGCGACAGTTCCGCCCGAAAAAGAATGTGCGATGGGGAACCAGCCAACAACTGGCAAAACTTCTAGTCCAGGATTTCACTCATCGACCAGCGGTCAAAACGTGTAAACGTCTGGTTCGTAAACTATCTGGACTCCTCTTCCAACATGACTTTCCGTCTCGCGCTGTCATTTTTGCCAGTGGCTGGGTCCGCACAGTTCCAATAGGGTGCCTTTGTTAGTAGTCCGCAAAGAGAGCGCACGGTTTTGTGGCAACGCTCTCCATCCGCGCGCGCGGACCTCGCCCGGAGCATGTAGGGCATTTGGTCACAAAAGGGCTTCTGTTTCGCAAACAAACCAAGGAACAGGTTCGAAAGCGGAGCGCCAGCCAAAAATGAAATTCTTGGAGGAGAAATGGCAAAAATCAATAGCGCAGGCTCGACAACCGATACCCGGCAGACGCCTGTCGCGCCGGGTTCACCTGGTGCGACCACCACCATTGATGGGAAGTATCTCCCAGCCCCACCGCCAAAATTCGGCGGCGTGATCAACCTCGGCGCGGAGCAATCGAAACCGTTCTGGCCTCCCACCGTCGTTCCCCCAAAGGGCGCGCCCAACGAGCTTCTGATCATGACAGACGATCAGGGTTACGGCGTCTCGGGCAGCTTTGGCGGAGTCATCCCGACACCGGCCATGGACCGGGTCGCGAAAGCGGGATTGCGCTACACGCAGTTCCATTCCACCGCGCTCTGCTCGCCCTCTCGGGCGGCGCTGATCACTGGCCGCAACCACCACTCGGTTGGCTTCGGTCAGATCGGGGAATTGTCCACCGGCTATCCGGGCTACAACTCCATCATCGGGCCAGACAATGCCACCATCGGAAATATTCTGAAAGAGAACGGCTACGCCACATCCTGGTTTGGCAAGGAACACAACACTCCGAGCTTTCAATACAGCTCGGCGGGTCCGTTTGATCAATGGCCTGTGGGGATGGGATTCGAATACTTCTACGGGTTTATGGGCGGCGAAACCGACCAGTGGACGCCTTATCTCTTCCGCAATCAGACCCAAATCTTCCCCTGGCTCGACAAACCGGGCTACAACCTGACCACGGACCTTGCGGATGAAGCCATCAAGCACATCAACGAGTTGAACGCGGCCGCTCCCGACAAGCCGTTCTTTGTTCATTACGTGCCTGGGGGCACGCATTCGCCGCATCAACCGACTAAGGAATGGGTCGATAAGATCTCCGCCATGCACTTGTTTGATAAAGGCTGGGAAGATTTGCGCGAGCGGATTTTCGCCAACCAGCAACGGCTCGGCGTCGTCCCGCCGGGGACTCAACTTACCCCCTGGCCAAAAGACATCCTCCCCGAGTGGAACTCACTACCAGACGAGAACAAGAAGCTCTTCGCTCGTCAGGCCGATGTCTATGGCGCCTACGTCGCCTATACCGACCATGAGATCGGCCGAGTAATTCAGGCGGTTGAGGACATGGGCAAGCTCGACAACACACTCATCATCTATATCAGCGGTGACAACGGCACCAGCGCCGAAGGCACCCTGGTCGGCACGCCGAACCAGATGACTGCCTACAACGCCATTCTCGATTTGCCCATCGCCGAGCAGATGAAAGCTTACGACGCATGGGGCTCCGAGGAGACATACCCACACATGTCGGTGGCGTGGTCCTGGGCGTTTGATACGCCGTTCAAGTGGACCAAGCAGGTGGCCTCGCACTTCGGCGGTACTCGGCAGGGTATGGCTATCTCGTGGCCTGGCCATATTAACGATGAGGGCGGCATCCGCCCGCAGTTCCATCACCTCATTGACATTGTGCCAACCATCCTTGCAGCGGCGGGCATTGAGCAGCCACTCGAACTCAATGGCGTTGCCCAGAAACCAATCGAAGGGGTCAGCCTCGCCTATACTTTCGACAAGGCCAACGCCAAGGCTCCGTCGAAACGCGAGACGCAGTATTTCGAGATGTTCGGAAACCGCGCCCTCTACCATGACGGCTGGGTTGCCACTACCACTCCACCGGTTCCACCGTGGATGATGGGCAGTAAACCGATGCCCGAGGTGGTGAACGGCTACCAATGGGAGCTCTACCACATTGCCGATGACTACTCACAGAACAACGATCTTGCGGCCCAGTTCCCCGAAAAGCTGCAGGAGTTGCAGGAACTCTTCATTGTGGAGGCCACCAAATATAACGTGTTCCCATTGGACAATTCAGTCCTGACGCGCCTTATTACGCCGAAGCCAAGCGCTACTGCCGGACGGAGCGTCTTCACCTACTCGGGTGAGATGTCTGGCCTTCCGGTCGGGAACGCACCCAGCATCCTTAACAAGTCCTACACCATTACCGCCGCAGTGGAGATCCCACAAGGCGGCGCGGATGGAATGCTCGTAACAATGGGTGGCCGCTTCGGCGGTTACGGCCTTTACCTGCTCAAAGGCAAACCGGTCTTTACTTACAACCTCGTCGACATCGAGCGGTTTCGCTGGGAGGGCGCAACCCCGCTCGCGCCGGGTAAGCACACCATCGTGTTTGATTTCAAGTACGACGGGCCCGGCCCCGGCAAGGGTGGTATCGGCGTCCTGTCGGTGGACGGCAAGCAGGTTGCAACCCAGACGATCCCGCACACCATCCCCTTCTTGATGAGCATTGACGAAACCTTTGACGTCGGCGTGGACACTCGCA
>JBAVUV010000572.1:0-1699 GCA_049696955.1 Candidatus Sulfotelmatobacter sp.
CGCATTGGCGCCATCCACCTCGAAACGATTTTCCGCCGTATAGCGGTCAGTCAAGCCCAGATCATGCAGAATCGTGGCTACTGCCAACAACTCGGCATCCGGAGCACGTTCAGCGCTTTCTGAAAGCGATACGCTGAATAGCCAGGAGCGCATCACATGGTTGAAGAGAAATGGCTCTGACGCGCTCCGTGACAAATCAATCGCATCGCGAACCAGAACTGTGTCGGGTACTTTGATTCCTGCTAAAACCATTCCCCACCTCTCGCTTTCATTTAGTCCGCGGCCAGCGGTTGGCTTACTCTGCCGTTCAGTTCGTGTACAGATGCCGCAAATCAGAGATCTTGCACTTGCCTCGCTCAGTCAAACGCCGCTCGCCTTGATACTGTTGAGGACGGTGTTGTCCCAGTAAGCGTCGAGCCGTGTGATTTTGGAGTCCGTGTCGAAACGCAGAATGTAGCAGTGAGGGATATGTACGTCCTGGCCTTTCTTTGCAACCCCAGGCACTTCGGCAGGTATGGGCCCGCTCATCTCGGTTTGGATCACGACTGTGTTGCCCTCGGCAGGGATCAATTCGATCACTTTGACTCGGAAATTCGGAACGGCATTCGGAAATGCACGCCAAATGCGGTCAATGCCACCGCGAATCGGCACAACGCTCTCGCGACCGTACGGCGCATATCGCCCTATTGCGCCGTCTGCACAGAGAGCGAGCATGCCGTCGACATCGTGGGCGTCGTATGCGGTGAAAAACTTTTCGGCGATCGGCAGGAACTTTGCGGTGTTCGTTTTCATCTCAGTGATTTTTGGGATCGCTTTAGTTGTGGTCCTGGTGGCCTAATATTCAAACCACTGGCTGAGCGCCTTGACCTTTTCCTCGGTGTAGGGCGGGAACAAATGGTCGATTGCCACGTCAGGCGGCGAGATGAGAACCGATTTCGCGTGCGTGAGAGCGTCAAAACCGGCCTTACCGTAGTAGTGGCCGATGCCCGAGAATCCGACGCCTCCGAAAGGCATGGTTTCAATGAACAGATGAATGTTCACTTGGTTGATCGCGCCACCGCCGAAGGACAAGGCCCAGAGGAAGTGGTCGACCGCCTTCTGGTCACGGCTGAAAAGGAAACCGGAGAGGGGTTTTGGATGCTTCTTCACCTCACGAATGGCCGCATCCATGTCTTTATACGTAAGGATTGGGAGAATCGGCCCGAAGATTTCGTCCTCCATGATTGGGTCGTCCCACGTAACCGGATACAAGATCGTGGGATCGAGGTAGCGCGCTTCGCGGTCGGCAGAACCTCCGGCCACAACCCTGCTCTGATCAATTAGGGATACGAACCGGTCAACGGCTTTCGGGCTGATGATGCGCGAGTAGTCGTCGGACCTGCTCTTCGGATCGGTTCCGTACAACTCGATCACGGCCTTCTTGGATTCTCTTACAAACTCCTCAGCAATCGATTCGTGCACATAGGCGTACCCAGGAGAGGTGCACCACTGCCCACCCCAGGCTGTTGCGCCCCAGACAATTTTCTTGGCTGCGTCGGGGATATTGGCGGTCGCATCAACAAAGGCTGGGTTCTGGCCCCCGAGTTCGAGAAGAACCGGAGTCAGATTTTTTGCGGCCGCTTCAATGACGATCTTGCCAACCTTGACGCTACCAGTGAAGAAAATGAAGTCGAAGGGCAGCTTGAGCAGTTCCGTCACC
>JBAVUV010000573.1:0-2970 GCA_049696955.1 Candidatus Sulfotelmatobacter sp.
TCTGTGCTGATTCAGGGGCAATCCATCGTGAAGTTTGAGGGGAATTACCTGACCTTGGAGCACGGAAGCGTCGCCGTAGGAACTTCCACATCGATGAGCGTGCATGTGAACTGTCTCAAAGTGGAACCGGTCTCGAATGACCGAACGCAGTTTGAGGTGACAGACTTGAGCGGTTCGGTTCAGGTGGCAGCACGAAAGAACGACGTCAATATCAGGCAGGACGGGGGCCTCCACAAGCCGTCTGCCGAGTCGAGTTCCTCCCAGTCCGGGGTCGTGCACGAGGGACAGCAAGCAAAGCGCGAAGAATCGGAAGTCTGCGGAGCCGCGTCGCCGCCGGAGGTACCCGGTCACGCCCTCAACACAAAATGGCTGGAAATTGGCGGCGGGGTGGGCGGAGGAGCGCTGGTACTCTGTCTTCTTTTATGCAAAGGAAAGAATCCTAGTAATGTCAGCCCTTCCCAACCGTAAAGAGACGCTTACATCACTTTTCGATGACATTCGCGCGCTGCGAAACTTCAGCAAAATCCAGGAATGCAGGGTATACTAAAGATCTTAACCTCGAAGACACCCCGACAGAACGTTGCGCCTTCGCGATTGAGAACATTCTCTGAAAGGCGATAACGTGATCGCTCCCAATACCTCCGGAAGTCACTTCTGCCATTCCTGCGGAATATCGTCTTCAGAACGGCGAGCGGGTTTCAACTGGGCTGTCAGCTCACTCTTAGAAACAATTCACGGCTCATTGCTCGCGAATTCTTAGCCCGATAGTGCCGTTCGGTTTTTACTTTAGCCAGCCAGAAAGCAGGCGACAAAATATGTCCGGAATTAATGGCGACAAAGCGAGATTCAACCGGCGACGCAGACAAAAAATCAGCCGGCGGATCAGCAACCAGAAGATGTTGAAGACCTTGGCTGAGAAGAATCTCGTACCAGCTGGATCGCAGACGGATCAGAAGGAAAAGACGGCATGACCGCCCCCATTGTTGCATTGCCGCTCTCCGCTTCCAACGAGGGCCTGGCAAAGAAAAAGCGCGTGCTCCTGCTGGATACTTCGCAGACGAAACGTGACTTGCGGGCTGACGTAATGAGAAAACTCGGGATCGAGGTCGATTGCGCTGCCGACGTACTCGAGGCCCGATGCTGGTGGCGAGCCGATTTGTACAATCTGGTTCTGATTAACGCGACTGGGGAATCCGAGAGCCGCGACAAGTTCTGTACAGATATTCGCGGCGCCAACCCGACTCAACAAATCGCGTTCTTCGTCGGCAGTCCGCAGTATCTCGCGGCGGCGCCCCATTCCGATATTGCACCATCCGAAGTGAGTGCGGACGCGCTTCACAAGCAGATGGTTGCCACACTGCTGGCGCAGAGTCCGGGAAATCCGTCGCAGCGCTGGGGAATATTAGAAGCTTGCAAGAAGATTTCCTCCGTGCGCGCGGTCAGCGAAGCTCGTTCGCGCGCGATACGGGAAACGCCCCGGCCGTCGCGCTGGGCGGAAGCCATTGAGCGGCATTCCGAACCTGAAGACTTGCGTTCTCAACCAACCTTTTCGACATCAATTGCGGCAATCTCGGCAGAAAGAACAGAAAGAGAAGAAATCTTATGAAGAACTTGTATGTTGGCAACTTACCTCACAGCACCACCGAAGCCGAACTGCGCGGCGCTTTCGAAGCGCATGGCGCCGTCGAGCGGGTCAGCATTGTTACGGATCGTGAGACCGGCCGTGCGCGGGGCTTCGCCTTTGTGGAAATGACCAATCCGGCGGAAGCGGACAAGGCAGTCGCGGCCTTGAACGGTACCGAGATGGGCGGGCGTGCACTGAAGATCAATGAGGCAAAGCCGAAGACGGACGCGCCCCGCGGCGGCGGGGGTGGAAAGCGCTTTGGCGGTGGCGGCGGGGGCAGTCGCGACGATTATCAGGGCCATGCGCGTCAACCGCGTGAACCCCGCTGGTAAGCACCGCTGATCGATGAATGTGATATCGATAAACTGGTATCAACGAAGTCATACTCTGAAGTCATACTCAATGAACTTATGGAACGGCTTTCTTCGTAGGATTTTGCTGTGACCTGAGTTCTGCACTTTAATAAAATGCGAAGCGCTTTAGCCGCTGAGCTAAATACACAATTGGAGATGGGGAATGCCAGGACGAGGCCGATCAAGTTTTACCAAACGCCAGAAAGAACACACGCGCCAGCAAAAGCAACGCGACAAAGCCGAGCGCAGGATTCAACGCAAAACTGAGGAACCGTTAGGGACGTCAAGTGATTCCAGCGATCTGGATTTGATTGAGTTGCAGAAACACGCCGCCGAGCAGGCCGCTCTTTTTCAGATGGGCGCCGACGATGCCGATATTTCCAGCATCCCCCGCGAGCGCATTCCGGAAAAGACCGAACCATAACGCAGAATTGTTAGTTGGCTGCAGTCAAATAAGAAAGGGGGCCCGTCTCGAAAGACGCGCCCCCTTTTAGCATTTTTAGTCTCTGTCGTCTCTGTCTCTAGGCAAAGATCTCGCCCGGCAACCTGGTCAAAGTCCGGCTAGCCAGCGTGTTTTGAACAACCCGCTGTGAACGCTCCGCGTTGGCCCAGTCCACTTGCTTGCGTTCGATGCGCAATTTCAGGGCGCGCTCGATGTGACGAAGTTCGATGACCTCGGCCCCCGCTACCAAACTGGATGCGAGTCCTTCCGACCCCGCCCGTCCCGTACGTCCAACGCGATGGATGAAATCCTCAGCCATCTTGGGCAAGTCATAATTAATTACGTGCGCGACGTCATCGATGTGCAGTCCGCGGGCGGCCACATCGGTTGCGACCAGCACCTGGAACTTGCCCTGCTGAAATCCACTGAGCGCTCCATTACGCTGCGATTGCGAACGGTCACCGTGAATCATGGTTGCGGAGAAACCTTCGCGCACCAACTCTTTAGCCAATCGCTCGGTTCCCCGTTTCGTGCGGGCAAAGATGAGCGTT
>JBAVUV010000574.1:0-11107 GCA_049696955.1 Candidatus Sulfotelmatobacter sp.
TCCCTCCGACGAGCAACGCGAGCGAGGCAGGCTGTGGCTGGGTTGGGCGACGGCGGTGTTTGTATCTGTTACGATTTTGCTGGGCTCGGCATTGAGTTACTTGCGCGGTTAGCCATCCATGTACAAAGCCTTTTACAGTCTGAAGCGCAATCCCTTCGAGATCACTCCCGATCCTTCGTTCCTGTTTCCTACGCGGAGGCACAACGAAGCTTTGGCCGCTCTCTACTACGGGGTCAGACGGCATAAGGGGTTCGTGGTTCTCACGGGAGAGGTTGGGACGGGCAAGACTCTTCTCCTGCACTATCTGCTGCAGCTGCTGAAACAGAGTAATGACGTGGCGTACGCTTATATATTCAACGGCCGCCTGTCACCGATCGAATTCCTGCAGTACTTTGCCAGTGATCTGGGTCTGCCTGCGACCAGTAAAAACAAGGGCGAATTGCTGCTCCAGATTGCGCACTATGTGATTGCGCGCAACCAGAAGAAACTGACAACGGCTCTGGTGGTCGACGAAGCTCACCACTTGTCGGCGGAAATACTGGAAGAAATCCGGCTCTTGAGCAATCTCGAGACCCCGCACGAGAAGTTGCTGCAAATTCTTCTGGTAGGCCAACCTGAGCTCGATGAAAAACTCGACTCCGTCAGCCTGCGGCAACTAAAGCAGAGAATCGCCCTGCGCTCCCATCTCGAACCGTTGAATTCGGATGAGACCAAGGGATACATCGAGCGCCGGCTGCAGCTGGCGGGATGTCCGAATCCCGCGGTATTGTTTCCGCCAGAGACCATCGCCGCTGTGTTTCAGCACTCCCAAGGACTCCCCAGACTGATCAATACGGTCTGCGAAAATGCACTGATCGCGGCCTATGCCCGGCAAATGCGCAGCGTCAGCCCCGAAATTATCGACGACATTGCCACCGACTTCCGCCTGGGTATTCAGACAGCTCCCCTGGACAGAAAGACAACTTCCGACGAACTCGATGCGCGGAAAGCAGCGCAGAACTTGCTTGAACTGTATGCCCACTTACAGGGAGAGCAAAAGCGAGACGAGGAGTTGACAGGACGACTGCGCTTCATGGTGAAAGAATAATGAGCAATATATTTGACGCATTGCAAAGAGCGGAGCTGGAAAATTCCGGGGCGGAAGGTCCCACGCTCACGATCGCTACAGAATTGCTGCAGGCTGCCGAGCAGAAGCTGCGCGATTCCGGAGCCGTCATCGACCAGCCAGTCGAGCCAGTCCGGGGGGATGCTTTCGATTCCGACCCCGCGGCTGCTGTGGAGGATATGGAGCGCTGTCCCGTTTTGTCGATCACCATCCGAGATGAGAGCCGGCTGGTCTCCATGGGCAAAGAGGGAAGTCTCGGAGCGGAAAAGTTCCGCTTCCTCGCGGTTCGCTTGCGCCAGCTGCGACAAAGCCGTCCTCTGAAAAAGATCCTGATTACCAGCACCATCCCGCAGGAAGGAAAGAGCACGGTTGCGTCCAACCTGGCATGCACTCTGGCGCGGAGAAAGCCGCAGAAAACCCTGTTGCTGGAAGGCGATTTGCGGCGGCCGAATATTACCTCGCGATTTGGGTTGGGCCCGCTTCCGGGACTGTGCGAGTGGCTCAACGGAGAAACCCCGAAAATCAACATCTACCGTCTGGAAAATCTCGGTGTCTGGATATTACCCGCGGGTACGGCGCCGCAAAACCCTCTGGAATTAATGCAATCCGGAAAGCTCTCGCCTCTGATGGAACAACTGGAAGCGTGGTTTGACTGGATCGTCATCGACTCACCGCCGGTGCTTCCGCTGGCCGATGCCAGTCTCTGGTCCCGTTTAGCCGATGGAATTCTGCTGGTCACCCGCAAAGGGATCACGGAAAAACAGCAGCTGAAGCGCGGTCTTGAAACACTTGAAAAATCAAAGTTGTTGGGAGCGCTGGTCAACAGCAGCGAGAGCGCGGCCCACAGCGACTATTATCAGCGGTACACCTCCCCTACAGCCGATAGCCCCAGGGAATAAGCGGTCCGCGCAAGCGGCCGATGTGTTTGCTTCGAACCTCCCCCGTTAACCAAATCCCCAAGCACTCAGAAAGATCTTGGCCCTATGCCAGCAACAGATCAAGCGGAGGATATTGTGCACGCACGACGCTCTGGAATAAAAGGTGTAACTTTGAGCGCGCTCTCCGAAGCCGCATCGAGCGGGGAACGCGTTGTCTTAACCCCGGAAGCTTTTCGCCGGATGATTGCGCTTGAAAGAAAGCGAAGCGAGCGTTCGCGGAAGCCGTTCATACTCTTGCTGCTCGATATGGGCGATCGCCCGTCGGAGAAGAGCGGGAAGATTTTAGGAAAGATTTCATCCGTGCTGTCGGCTTGCACTCGCGACACGGACGTTACTGGCTGGTACGCAAATGATTGCGTGCTGGGAGTGATGTTCACCGAAATCGCCGCCGAAGACAGCACGTCCATTCCCGGCACCGTGATTGCCAGGGTTACCGACACTTTGCGCAGCAATCTGGCGCTCGAACAATTCAACCGGGTGCGCCTTTCGTTTCATGTTTTCCCCGAGGACTGGGATCATGACGATCATCAGGGATCGAGCAATCCCACTCTCTATCCTGATTTATCGCAGCGCGAGGATGGCAGGAAATTATTCCGCGTGATGAAGCGCGTCATGGACGTGGTCGGCAGTGCGCTGGCGGTGTTGTTTTTCTTGCCCGCGTTTCTGGCGATCGCCGCCGCCATCAAAGCCACTTCGAAGGGGCCGGTTTTCTTCCGGCAACGCCGCATCGGCCAGCATGGGAAATCGTTTGTCTTTCTGAAATTCCGGTCCATGCAGGTGAACAACGACGCTGCGGTTCACAAAGAGTATGTCCAAAAGCTGATTGCCGGAAAAGCCGAGAAGCAGCCTTCGAATGGCAACGGCGAAGGGGTCTACAAGCTGACCAAAGATCCCCGGGTCACGAGCATCGGAGGGTTTCTGCGGAAAACCAGCATGGATGAACTTCCTCAGTTCCTCAACGTGCTGAAAGGCGAAATGTCGCTGGTCGGGCCCCGTCCTCCGGTTCCGTATGAGGTGGAGGCTTACGACATCTGGCATCGCCGTCGTCTGCTGGAAGCGAAACCTGGGATCACCGGGCTATGGCAGGTAAGCGGACGCAGTCGCGTGAAATTCGATGACATGGTTCGTCTCGATCTGCATTATGCGCGCACCTGGTCGCCATGGACGGATGTGAAGATCCTGTGGCGCACGCCGGGAGCAGTGGTTCTTGGCAACGGCGCACACTAAATCACTTTCAACGAACCAGTTTCCCACGACGAAATTCCCCCAGCCCTCCCTACTCTGTCCGCTTCGGGTGAAAAATCATGGCTTCTATTGCTGAGCCTTCCATCGCAACGCCAGAGCAAGGAAACATCGCAATGATCAAGTTTGGAGTTGTCGGTTACGGGTACTGGGGCCCGAATGTTGTCCGGAACCTGGACCGCCTCGACGAAACAAAAGTTGTTGCGGTATGTGACAAGAGTCCGGCGGCGCGCAAGAAAGTGGCGAAAGCGTATCCTGACGTACGCGTGACCGACGATCCGGCAGAATTGATGTCATCTCCTGAAATCGATGCCATTGCCGTGGTAACCCCGGTGTGGACGCACTATGAATTGGCCAAAGCAGCGCTGCAGAATGGCAAGCACGTTTTTGTCGAAAAGCCGTTCACCAGCAACGCGGCACAGGCGCAGGAGCTGATCGATCTCGCGGCACGAAAAAATCTCAAGATTATGGTCGACCACACCTTCCTGTTTACCGGGGCGGTGCAGAAAATCAAACACCTTCTTGATGACGGCGCTTTGGGCAAGCTCTACTACTACGACTCCACTCGCGTGAATCTCGGCCTTTTTCAGCACGACGTCAACGTCGTTTGGGATCTTGCCCCTCACGATCTGTCCATCATCGACCACCTGATTCAAAAGACCCCCGAAGCCATCTCCGCGACTGGCCAGACCCATCTCAACGGACACGAAGACGTGGCCTTCATCACGCTGTATTTTCCCGACAAAGTGATTGCCCACATCAACGTAAATTGGCTATCACCAGTAAAAGTCCGGACGACGCTGATCGGCGGGGAAAAGAAAATGCTGGTCTGGAACGACCTGGAAGCGGACGAGAAGATCAAGATCTATGACAAAGGCGTAAACGTTACCAGCCGCGAAGGGCTTTATAATTTACTGGTGCATTACCGCTCCGGCGATATGTGGGCCCCGCAGATCGAGCAGGTCGAAGCGCTATCGCGCGAATTGGCGTATTTCGTCGACTGCATCCTGACCGACCAAACCCCGTTCAACGATGGTCATGCCGGGCTTCGGGTGGTGAAGATGCTGGAGGCCGCCAATCGCTCCATGCAAAAACGTGGTGAATTAGTCTATATCTCCGACCCGCAAGTTCCGATCACTCGGGCCACAGCCAGCGAGGCCGTGATCGGCGCAGGCCGATAATACAACTTCAGGAATTGTCATTGCGCTAAAAGGAACGTTCAACGAATGCAGATCAAGATCGAATCCAGATTGCTGGGAGATGTAGTGGTCATCGTCCCGGAAATTTTTCAGGATGCCCGCGGCTTCTTCACCGAAACCTTTCGCGCCGACCAGTTCAAGGCGCTCGGTTTGCCGACGGAGTTTGTTCAGGACAACCACTCGCGCTCAGCCAAAGGCGTGGTGCGTGGGCTGCACTTTCAATGGGGTCCGCCGATGGGTAAGCTCATGCGGGTCACGGCGGGCAGTGCCTTCCTGGTTGCCGTCGATATTCGCAAGGGCTCGCCGCATTTGGGCAAGTGGGCGGGAGTCGAGGCATCGGCGGAAAATCGCCGGCAGGTATGGGCTCCGGCGGGTTTTGCCCGCGGCTTTTGCGCTCTTGCCGAGGGTACTGAAATCCAGTACAAGTGCACCGGGATCTACAGCAATAAAGCTGAATCGGCCATCCGCTGGAATGACCCGGCAATTGGAGTCAAATGGCCGCTCGCCGATATAACGGTCTCCGACAAAGACCGCAACGCGGCCTCTCTGGCAGACTGGCTGCGCTCCCCTGACTCGGACAACTTTCAATATTCCGAAAGTGCTGAATTGCTAGTAAAGGGCTAATCGATGACGACGGCAACTACAGCAATTCTGAACGCGAGGCGGGCATGAAGATCGCGGTGATCGGAGCCAACGGCCAGCTTGGCCATGACGTAGTCCGCGCGTTTGCGGTCCAGGGCGATGAAGTCCAGTCATTCAATCACCAGGATGTTGAGCTTTCCAGTCTGGACTCGGTGGTGGCGTGTTTGCGCTCCGCTCAGCCAGAGGTTGTAGTCAATACGGCGGCAATGCACCATGTCGAGAATTGCGAGCAACAGCCGGCCAGAGCGCACGACGTAAACGTCGAGGGTGCGAAAAATCTTGCCACCGCAACCCGCGACTTGGGATCGGTATTGATCCACGTCAGCACCGACTACGTATTTGATGGCAAGAAGAGCGAACCCTACATTGAAACTGACGAGGCGGGTCCGCTGAACGTTTACGGCAGGACGAAGCTGGAAGGCGAGCAGTTTGTGCGGGAGATCAATACCAGGCATTACGTTCTGCGCACTGCAGCTCTTTATGGAAGTCACCCCTGCCGCGCCAAAGGTGGACAGAATTTTGTCGACCTCATGCTTCGATTAGCGCGGGAACGGGGCCGGGTTCGCGTGGTGGATTCCGAGTTCACCAGTCCAACTGCAACCGCGGATGTGGCGCGCCAGATCGCTGCACTCAGCCGCTCAGACGCGTATGGTCTTTACCACGGCACGGCGGAGGGTAGCTGCTCCTGGTATGAATTTGCTCAGGAAATATTTCGTGTCGCCGATGTTCCGGTGAAGCTCGAAGTGGCTGGAGCTGACGAATTTCCCGCCAAGGTGCCCCGTCCCGCGTATTCAGTGCTCGAAAATCGCGGGTTGAAGTCCCACGATCTAAATCTGTTTCGTCCTTGGCAAGAAGGCTTGAATGCTTATCTTTCTGAAAAGCCCGCGGCCGTCGCCAGCCGTTAATTCCTCGTTCGTCCAGCGCTAAGGTCATTGTCAACGCAAGCTGCAAAAAGTCAGGAGGAAGAAATGAAAATTCTGATCGCAGGTGGGGCCGGTTACCTGGGTTCCGTACTTGTTCCCAAGCTATTGGAGCGTGGGTATGAAGTCGATGTAGTGGATTTGTTCTGGTTCGGCAACCACCTTCCTCCCGAAGCTGGAATCATCCGGAAAGACATTTTTGATATTACGGTTGAAGACTTGCAGTGTTATCAGCAAGTCGTGTTCCTGGCCGGATTGTCGAATGATCCCATGGCAGAGTTTTCGCCCAGCCAGAATTTCATCTTCAACGCCGCGGCTCCTGCCTACCTTGCCTACGTAGCCAAGAAGGCGAACGTGAAGCGCTATGTGTACGCCTGTTCCTGCTCGGTGTATGGATACACCGACAACGAATTATTCGACGAGAGCCGGCCGGTTTCGTCTTCTTATCCGTACGGAATTTCCAAGCTGCAAGGCGAACAGGCGGTGATGAACCTGATGGATGATAGTTTCTCCGTCATCTCGCTGCGCAAGGGAACTGTCTCAGGGTACAGCCCGCGCATGCGGCTCGACCTGATCATCAATACCATGTTCAAGAACGGCGTCCGCAATCGCGAGATCACGGTGAACAATCCTTCGATCTGGCGGCCGATTCTCAGCATTGAAGACGCGACCAACGCCTACGTACGGGCGATCGAGGCGAGCGAGCGGATCTCGGGAATCTTTAACGTTGCTTCGGGAAACTATACCGTGGGCGAAGTGGGAGACCTGGTAAAGATGGCGATTGAAGAGCATCTCGGCATCTCGGTGCGTTTGAACATCCACCACAAGAAGGATTTCCGGAATTACAAGGTCAGCATTCAGAAGGCGGAGAACACGCTCAGCTTTCATCCCAATCACAACGTCAAGTGCATCGTGAAAAATCTCATCGAGCACATGGATCGATTCAGCGATTGGGATAACCCGCAGTATTACAACATCGACACCTTGAAACTGCTCTCGGAAAATGGCGACCGGCTGCGCAGCCTGGTAGAGGTTGGATAGAGCGATGGATGTGGTCCCCGACAACCGGGAATTTGCAGTCATGACGATGGCCACCCGAAACCTAAATACAGTAACAGCGTCTTCGTACCCAAACCCGCGGTTGAGTTCGCGTCCAACCGTTCTGGTCGCGACCACTTCGCGCTGGTACCCAACTGCACGCCTGGCAATGGCTTTGGCGAATTACGGGTGCGTGGTCGAGATGCTTTGTCCTCCCGGACATCCGATCACGAAGACCAGGGCGGCCAACAAAACTTACCGTTATCACGGTCTGGCCCCACTGCGTTCCTTTACCGCCGCGATCACAAATTCTCAGCCGGACCTAATTGTTCCCGGGGACGATCTTGCCACACGGCAGCTGCATCGTCTTTATGACCTGGAGCGGAAGCGGGGTAAAGCCGGCTCTTCCGTTTGCCGCGTGATTGAGCGCTCGCTGGGACCGGCGGAAAGTTTTCCCGTCGCCTATACGCGATCTTCTTTCATCGACCTGGCGCGGCAAGAAGGCGTACGCGTGCCGGCGACGAAGGCGATCACCAACCTCGAGGAACTGAAGGATTGGATCATACGAAACGGATTCCCCGTGGTGTTAAAGGCCGACGGAACATCTGGGGGCGATGGCGTGCGGATTGTACGCACTCTCGAGGAAGCCGAAGGGGCTTTCTCCTCGTTGCAAGCTCCGCCACGGTTGTTGCGCGCCGCCAAGCGGGCTGTGCTTGATCAGGACGTCACGCTGGTCGGTCCGGCGCTGCTGCGCCGCCGCTTCGAAATGAATGCGCAAGCTTTTGTTGAAGGACGCGAAGCCACCAGCGCGGTCGCCTGCTGGCAGGGCAGGGTGCTGGCGGCCCTGCATTTTGAAGTGATTGAAAAAAGAAGTGCGGCCGGACCCGCAACCGTTGTCCGGTGGATTGAAAACAACGACATTGCGACTGCCGCCGAAAAGATGGTGCGCCGGCTGAATCTCTCCGGAGTGCACGGCTTCGATTTCATGCTGGAAGAAAAAACCGGAAAAGCTTATCTCATCGAGATGAATCCGCGCGCCACCCAGGTTGGGCATTTGGCGCTGGGCCCCGGCCGTGATATTCCGGCGGCTTTGTACGGCGCATTGTCCGGCCAGATGCCGCAATCAGCGCCCACGGTTACGGAAAACGACACCATAGCGTTGTTTCCCCAAGAATGGATTCGCGATCCAGAGAGTTCGTTTCTGCGGTCGGCGTATCACGATATTCCCTGGGAAGAGCCGGAGTTTGTTCGCGACTGCATCAGCAACCGGCGAAAACAGAGCGCATGGTACTCACGGGCAAACTGGAACAAATCCTCCGCGCCAGTTCAAGCTCCGGGGAATATATCTGCCCCAGCAAGGGCCTATGGTGTGGGGACTCGGGCGGAAGGCGACTCAATCGCGAGATGAGTAATCCAGCCTCGATGACAAAAATGCGACCGTTTCGAATCATCAAGTTCGGCGGGACCTCTGTAGGGTCGTTGCCGGAAAGAACAAGACCGCAGCGCTAGTGGCCTTGCATCACGAGTTTCAGCTGGGGCAAAGTATCCTGGCGCTCTCTGCCGCCAGTCCCGCAGTGGCAACTGCCGCACCTTATTACCAACCTGAGCCCGCCCCCGCTGACGGGGATTGAGCGAAGCCGCGTTGTCCGTTCCCGCCCGGCGATTCGAGAATCAGTGATCAGAAAGGCCTTGATCTCTATGAACGAATACGTGTGTATTGCTCCAGACGTGAAGCTTGGCCGCAATGTGAAGCTGTCCAAGTTCATCAATCTCTACGGTTGTGAAGTGGGTGATGAATCGAAGATTGGAGCATTCGTTGAGATTCAGAAGAATGCCAGCATCGGCAAGCGCTGCAAGATCTCCAGTCACACCTTCATCTGTGAAGGCGTCACCATCGAGGACAACGTCTTTATCGGGCACGGTGTGATGTTCATCAACGACAGTTATCCGCGGGCCACCGCGATGGATGGAAATCTGCAAACTGAGGCCGACTGGAAAGTTGAGCGAACTGTTATTAGAAAGGGAGCTTCGGTGGGTTCCGGTTGCACCATTCTTTCCAACATCGCGATTGGCGAAAACGCCATCGTGGGAGCCGGCAGTGTTGTCACCAAAGATGTCGCCCCCAACTGTATCGTGGCGGGAAATCCCGCCCGAATCTTGCGTTATATCGAACAGACAGCGGAGGTTACAAAGTGAGCATTTCTAATAGTGTTCCGAATAGCATTCCTTTTCTCGATCTGATTACTCCTCACGTAGAGCTCGAGCACGAACTTGTCGCTGTATTTCAGCAGGCCCTGCGCACCGCCGGCTTCATTGGCGGCCCGATGGTCGAAGAATTTGAGAAGTCATTCGCCGCATTCTGCGGCACCAGACACTCGATTGCCATCAGCAGCGGAACGGATGCGCTGCGCTTTGCTATTATGGCGTGCGGCATAAAACCAGGCGATGTGGTCGTTACCGTACCCCATACCTTCATCGCCACCACAGAGGCCATTTCGCAAGCTGGAGCTCTTCCGGAATTCGTCGACATCGACGAGCGAACTTATAACATGGACCCGGAAAAGCTGCGGGAATATTTAGAGCAACAGTGCGAAAAGGATAAATCAGGCAAGCTGATCAGCCGCCGCAGCGGACGGCCGGTCACGGCCGTCGTTCCAGTCCATCTGTACGGACAGATGGTAGACATGGATGCGATTCTGGCCCTGGCGGCACGTTTTGGCCTGGTGGTGATCGAAGATGCTTGCCAGGCGCATGGCGCCGAATATTTCTCGCGCAAACAAAATCGCTGGATGAAAGCCGGTTCAATGGGCCGGGCGGCAGCATTCAGTTTCTATCCCGGCAAGAACCTCGGTGCTTGTGGCGAGGCTGGTGCAGTGACCACGAACGACACTGCACTGGCGAAAAAGATCAGCATGCTGCGCGACCACGGTCAAGCCGAAAAGTACTATCACGACATCGAGGGCTATAACGGCAGGTTGGACGCAATTCAGGCCGGTCTACTACATACGAAGCTCACGCATCTGGCAAAGTGGAACGCAAGTCGCCGGGAGCGAGCCGCGGAGTACAATCGCCTCTTCGCCGCGGCGGAAGATGTTGTTGTTGTTCCGTTCGAACCCACCTGGTCGCGAGCCGTGTATCACCTGTACGTGGTCCGTTCCGACGATCGCGACGGAATGATGAAGCACTTAAAGAAGGCAGGAATCGGAACTGGAATTCACTATCCAATTCCGCTGCACCTGCAGAAAGCGTACGCGGGAATGAATTACAGCCGGGGCGACTTCCCGGTAACGGAAAAAGCTGCCGCGGAAATCTTCTCCTTGCCGATGTTCCCGCAGTTGACGGCGCAGCAGCAAGCTCGGGTTGTTGAAGAAATTCTAACTTCCAATTCCACCCGTGAACAGGCTGAACCTGCAGCTACCGTGACAACGACGGCAGAAGCTACCGCGTAATAAGAATGCCGACAGCCGTTTGCATCGTAGTTGAAAACCTTCCCGTACCTCTCGATCGACGCGTTTGGAAAGAAGCATGTGCGTTGCGCGATGCCGGATATCGCGTGTCGGTTATCTGCCCCAAGGGGAAGACCCTTCATCGCGCGAGTCACGAGGTTCTTGACGGAATCGAGATTTATCGGCATCGTCATTGGGAGGCCTCGACCGCATCCGGATATCTTCTAGAATATGGCTTGGCTCTGGTTTCGGAGTTCTTGCTGAGCTTCAAGGTCTTTGCGCGCACACGATTTCGGGTTTTGCAAGCATGCAACCCTCCGGACACTATTTTCTTAGTCGCACTCTTCCTGAAGCCATTTGGTGTACGGTTCATTTTTGACCAGCACGATCTTGGTCCCGAACTCTTTGAAGCAAAATTTGGAACGAGTACGGGGCTGCTTTACAGGCTAGTTTGCTGGGCTGAGCGATGCTCATTCCGAGCAGCAACTACCTGCATCGCCACGAACGAATCGTTCAAAGAGATAGCGGTACAGCGGGGCGGCAAGGATCCGGACCGCGTTTTCGTAGAGCGGAACTC
>JBAVUV010000575.1:0-1925 GCA_049696955.1 Candidatus Sulfotelmatobacter sp.
AGGAAAGCCTACGGCAATCGCGCGCTGGAGCCACGGCGCGAGCCCATGACGCTGGACACAATTTTTGATCTGGCATCGCTCACCAAAGTGATTGCGACAACCACAGCTGTGATGCAACTGGTAGAACAAGGCAAAGTCCGGTTGAATGATCCTGTGGCGAAATACCTACCCGAGTTTGCGCAGAACGGAAAAGACGACGTCACGATAAGGCAATTATTGACGCACTACTCCGGGCTGGCCCCGGATCTCGATTTGAAACCGTCTTGGGAAGGGAAAGAGACAGCCTACAACATGGCGTCTGCCCAAACTCCCGCCGATCCGCCGGGGTCAAGATTTTCCTATAGCGACATCAACTTCATTGTGCTGGGCGCACTGGTGGAGCGGGTTTCGGGCGAGTCGCTGGACCAATATTGCGAACGTCACATTTTTCTACCACTCAAGATGACGCATACGCGCTTTCTGCCGCCCGCAGCGTGGCGGACGAAGATCGCGCCTACGCAATACGACGAAAACGACCACATGCTGCGCGGCGTGGTGCACGATCCTACAGCACGGCGAATGGGCGGCGTGGCCGGTCATGCGGGATTGTTTTCCACGGCGGACGATCTGGCGAAGTTCGCCCAAGCGTTGCTGAATGGCGGCGGAGGGATTCTCTCGCCGCTCTCGGTCGAGAAGATGACGCAGCCAGAGCAGCCTCCTTCGGCTCCAGTCCTGCGCGGTTTTGGCTGGGACATTGACTCGCCATTCTCCTCGAACCGCGGCGATCTTCTGCCCATTGGCTCCTACGGGCACACGGGGTTTACCGGAACATCGATATGGATCGATCCAACCACGCAGACCTACATCATTCTGTTGACCAACGCTGTGCATCCTCGAGGGAAGGGAACTGCAATCGCGTTGCGATCAAAGGTTGCGACGGCGGTCGCCGCTGCTTTGCCGCTGACCGCCAGCGAGAAAGAAGCGCTGCGCTGGCAAAGCATCACCGGCTACAACGAGGCGCAAACCGCGGCGCGCCGCATGAACGTGCGCAACGGCAACGTGAAGACGGGCGTCGATGTTCTCGAAGAACATAGCTTCGATGTATTGCAGATTGCCGGTCGCAAGAAGCGAATTGGCTTGCTGACTAACCAGACGGGCGTGGATGCCGGCGGACGACGAACCATTGACGTTCTCGCGCAAGCGCCAGGAGTTTCGCTGGATGCGATCTTCAGTCCTGAACATGGCGTGACCGGAACGCTGGACACGACGGACATGAACAACTCGAAAGACGCGGCGACCGGAATTCCCGTCTACAGCGTGTATGGGACAAAGGATGCGGCGCGGCGTCCGCCACCGGATGTGATGAAGCAATTGGATGCAGTTGTCATCGATATTCAAGACGCCGGAGTACGCTTTTATACATATGAAACAACGCTGGGATATTTTCTGGAGGGGGCTGCCAAAGCCGGAGTTGAAGTAATCGTTCTCGACCGGCCTGATCCGATTACGGGGTCATTTGTGCAAGGTCCGGTTTCGGACCCAGGTGCGGAAAACTTCACAAATTATTGGACAGTGCCGGTGCGCCACGGCATGACGATGGGTGAACTCGCGAAGATGTTCAACACCGAGCGCAACATCAATGCCAAGCTCATGGTGGTGGCCATGGAAGGTTGGCAGCGCGGCGATTGGTTTGATTCCACCGGACTCACATGGGTGAATCCGTCGCCGAACTTGCGCAGCGTGACTGCGGCGGCACTGTATCCCGGCGTCGGTCTGATTGAATATACAAATGTTTCCGTGGGGCGCGGCACGGATACTCCATTCGAATTGCTCGGTGCTCCATGGATGAAGAGCCGAGAACTGGCCGCATATTTGAACGGGCGCGGAATTGCTGGAGTCAGATTTGTGCCAGTAACGTTCACGCCCACCGCGAGCAATTATGCCGG
>JBAVUV010000576.1:0-2657 GCA_049696955.1 Candidatus Sulfotelmatobacter sp.
CCTAATTTCCGTTCCGAAGAACTGAACGGTTACGAAGCGGGCTACCGGCGCTTGATCACCAAGAATCTGTATGTGGATGTGGCGGCTTTTTACAATCATTACGGCGATCTCTTCAGCGAGGATATTACTGGCGGTCCTTTTATCGAGACAATTCCCGGTCCTCCGCACATTTTGATCCCGGCGGAGTTTGGCAATGGCCTTGTGGGTACGACTAAGGGAGGAGAGATCGCGCCCGCATGGAAGGTGACAGGTTGGTGGCAACTGCAGGCGTCTTATTCGTACCTGCAGATGGACCTGAAAAGAGGCACCGGTTCGATGGACATAGGCACTGCTCCGATCGTTGAGAAATCGAGCCCCAAGCATGAAGTGATGATCCAGTCCGCGTTCGATCTATCAAAAGCATTTACTCTTGATCTGGATTACCGCTACATTAGCGCTTTGCCGGGTGAATTGGTGAATGCCTACTCCACCGCAGACGCGCGGCTCGCCTGGAAAGTAAACGAGCATTTGCAGTTGTCGGTAGTGGGACGCAATCTTTTCCAGCCTTATCATTATGAATCGAACGGCGATCCCGGCCCGCTGGTCGGGATCAAAAAAAGCGCCTGCGGGCAAATAACGTGGACACGCTGAATTTGCAATGCGCTGTCGATGGCCCGAGATCAAAAGGTCGCATCCCTGGAGCGGCCCATCGCGGCTTGCTGGCTGGCTATTTGAGATTCTTAGCCGTACGATTTTTTCCCGCTTTTCTGCTCGCACTCTTTATCGCTTCGATTATTACTCGCTCACAAGCACAACAGACTCGGCCAACCGAATCGCAAGTTAAAGCCGCTTACTTATTCAACTTCGGAAGATTCGTTCGCTGGCCCGTTCCGGCCGACAGCGTTGACTCCTTACAAATCTGCGTGCTGGGCAAGAATTCGTTTGGAACGGTGCTGGACGCCACCGTAAAAGGGGAAGCGATTTCCGGCAAGCCGGTCACTACGCGAAACATTCCCAGCATGCGCGAAGCCGACGGCTGTCACATTTTGTTTGTCAGCATGTCGGAAGAAGCTCGTCTCAGCGCCGTTCTTGCAAGTGCAAAGCGCTTGCCGGCTTTGACGGTCAGTGATATTCCGCGCTTTGCCGAGCGGGGAGGAATGATCGGACTGGTGAACCAGGCGGACAGAATCCGGTTCGAGGTGAATGTCGCTCCGATCGAAGACTCCGGATTAACCGTGAGCTCAGAGTTGCTTAAAGTAGCTTTGCGAGTGATTCGCAAACGCACGGGAGGCGATTGAGATGCGCCTGACGCGCCGCCGCTCGATTTTAAGGAAGCTCACTCTCATGAATATGCTGGTGAGTGGGGCGGCGCTGTCCTTGGCGTGTCTGGCGTTCTTTACTTACGACCAAATCACCTTCCGGCAGGGCTTGGTGCGCACTTTATCTGCGCAGGCGGATATCGTCGGTTCCAATAGTGTCTCGGCAATCCTGTTTAACGATCCGCAGTCTGCCAGCAACACTCTTTCGGCTTTGAAGAGCTCGCAGAGTGTGACCACCGCCGGCATTTTTATGCTGGATGGAAAACCGTTCGCCACCTATGCGCGCGAAAATGGCGAAGACGTCCCAAGCGTTCCGAATGTCCCGGCCGGGCAAATTGAAACCTATCGCTTCACCAACTCCCATCTTGTGCTCGTGCGCAAGATTATGTTTCAGGGCAAACCGGTGGGGCTGGTCTACATTCGCGCCGATCTGAGAGAAATCGATCGGCGGCTGAAGCGTTATGCAGCCATTGCGCTGGCCGTACTTCTGCTTTCGCTGGTTGCGGCCCTGCTGGTCTCTTCGCTGTTCGGAAGATCCGTGGCTCAGCCAATCGTGGATCTGGCGAAGGTGGCTGCCGCCGTTTCCCAGGACAAAAACTATTCCGCACGGGCCACGCCGAGCCAGGAAGCCGATGAAGTGGGCTTGCTGATTACCGCCTTCAACGAGATGCTGGCGGAAATTCAGAAGCGCGATGATGAGTTGCAAAAGGCGCACGACGAACTGGAGGATCGCGTGGCGCAGCGCACTCGCGAACTGCTCTTCGCGAACCGTGAGCTGGAATCATTTTCCTATTCTGTGTCTCATGACTTGCGCGGACCGGTCGACGCGCTTAATGGTTTCACTTACGTGCTTCTGAAGGAGTACGAAAGCAAACTCGATGCCAAGGCAAAAGAGCTGATTGAGCATATTCGGAAGTCGGGAAGGCGAATGATGCAGTTGATTGATGACCTGCTGAATCTTTCACGAGTGACCAGCAGCATGTTGCAGTCGGAACTCGTCGACCTGACTGCTATTGCCCGCTCAGTTGCAGAAGAGTTGAAGAGTCTGGAGCCGGGTCGAAAAGTGGACTTCGTTATATCAGCCACGGAAAAAGTTGACGGGGACCCGCGCCTGCTGAAAATTGTGTTGGAAAATTTGCTGCGAAATTCATGGAAGTATACCTCTACTCATCCCCGCGCCCGGATTGAGTTTGGTTCTACGCTGGAAAACGCAAAGACGGTTTATTTTGTGCGCGATGATGGGGCGGGATTCGATTCCCGATCGGCCGACCGATTATTTCAGCCATTCCAAAGACTTCATCCAACGGCTGAATTTCCCGGCAATGGCATCGGTCTGGCGACGGTACAGAGAATCGTGCG
>JBAVUV010000577.1:0-1869 GCA_049696955.1 Candidatus Sulfotelmatobacter sp.
TCGCCACAGACAGAAAACGAGTAGCTCAAAACTTGTAACTCAAAAACTATGGACAGCGCCAAAAACTTCAATAAGTGCCTGACCCTGCTCTCCCAACTGCTTCTGGAAGCAGCTGGCAGTAGCCTCGCCGATTCCGCGCGCAACGCAGATATTTCCACGATCGTTTCCAGCTTCACTGCTGAGGATTTCGACGAGCTCTGGAGCCTTGCCAATTCTCACCACGTCATCGCCCGCACCTTCCCGCGCCTTCATCAAGCGATGGCCGCAGCCGGGCACGAACGTGCTGAGTGGGCCAATCAGGCAGTCATCAAAGAGCACGAGCGCATCCAGCACGCCTTGTCGTTTCTGTCCCCCATCTGCGATGCCTTGAAGGAAGTCGGCGACGTCATTGTCATCAAGTCTCTCGATCACTGGCCCGACCTCGGCAATGACCTCGATCTCTACGCCAATGCCGAGCCCTCCGACGGGGTCGCGGTCATGTCGAAGCATTTCAAAGCCCAACCCGACGCCCGCCGCTGGGGCGATCGCCTGGCCAACAAATGGAATTTCGTAATTCCCGGCTTGCCCGAACTGGTCGAGGTCCACATCTCGCGCCTGGGTCAGACCGGCGAACAAGTCGCCATTACCAACTCTCTGGTCTCGCGCTCCAGCCTTGCGCAGTTCGATGGAAAGTCTTTCCGCGTGCCCGCCCCGGAAGATCGCCTCATCATCAGCACTCTGCAACGCATGTATCGCCACTTCTACTTACGTCTGTGCGACGTTGCCGACAATGCTCGCCTCGTCGAATCCGGCGCCATCGACTATGCCTACCTCAAGAAACTGGCCCTGTCTGCCGGCCTTTGGGATGGTCTCGCAACCTATCTGGTCACCATCTCCGGCTACGTCCAAGCCTATCGCGGAACCGATCTGTCACTGCCCTCGTTGGTAACTGACGCTGCACACTTTGGCAATGAGCTGGTTTATTTCAAGAAAAAATTCCTGCGGATCCCGATTTTTCCGCAAGCTACCCGGTTCTACGCCGCGGAATGGAAACGCCTGCTGCTGAACGGCGATCTGCAAAGCACGTTCCGCCTCAGCCTGCTTCCGCCCTTGGCGGCGGCTGCGGCCATTGAAATGAAAATGACGGGTAGTGACAAAGGTATCTGGTGAGTTAAGCGTATGTATCGCCATTAGCATCAAAGGTTGTAGGGGCTTCACGGTATTGCGGTTGGAGCTGTGGAATCCTATTCTGAAGGATCAGACCGGGAAGGGCGGCAGCTTGGTTCGTATTCTTGTAGTTGACGATAACCCCGCAGTCCGCCACTACTTGCGGGCTTTGCTCGAGCAGCAAAGCACTTGGCAGGTTTGCGACGAGGCCCGCACTGGGGGAGAAGCGCTGCAGCGGGTCAAGAAAAATCCGCCGGATATGATTTTGCTCGACTTCCAGATGCCCGATTTGAATGGTTTGGACGTCGCCCGCGAAATTTCCGGTCTTTTTCCTGAGATCCCAATTTTGTTGGTGACCATACACTTGTCTAAGCAGTTGGCTGATGAGGCTCGCCGCGCCGGAATCCGTGGCGCATGCGCCAAATCGGATGTGGGCTCCATTGTCGAGGCAGTAGATGCTCTTTTGCACGCCAGAACCTATTTTCCCACCGGCGTCTCGGTCGAGAATTAGGTTCTTTCAGTCAGGTGGCCTAGAATACAGGATTCGCTGTATTCGGACCCGCCGGCTAGCGTGCTAGCTTCGATAGGGCCTACGAACACCGGAATCGCCTATTAGATTCGATTAATTCGAGTAGAAGTCTGCGGCAGGGCCAACTTAAACTGTAGCCAACCGTGGAACACTTTAACGAGGTTTACACGGTGCAGCAGCGGAGAAATGAAAAC
>JBAVUV010000578.1:0-5259 GCA_049696955.1 Candidatus Sulfotelmatobacter sp.
ATCCAGGCAATTCTGGGTGGAAAAAGACACGTTGCTATTTGTTCGCGAGATGGAGCCTGCGCGCAGCGATCCCAAGAAAACCGAGGACATTCGCTTCACCGATTACCGCAAACTTGCTGGTGGCTGGATCGCCGCACGGGTAGAGATGCACGTCGACAACAAGATGGTGTTTAGTGAGGAGTATTCGGATATCCGCGACAACGTTAAGCTCGATGCCGCCGTCTTCGATCCCGAACAGTTCAATTCAACGCACTGGGAGAAATAAGTCATAAGAGTACTTTTTCAGAGCCTTGAAGCTGCGCTGCAGACGGCGATACTATAACCAGGTTTGTGTTACCGTTGACAGCCGAGGCATCGATGCCGCAAAACTACGTCCCTATTTTCATCTTTATGGCCGTCATCGGCGTGCTGCTTCCGGTCACGCTGCTGGCCGCTAAACTCGTCCGCCCGGACAATCCGAGCAAGTCCAAACTGATGCCTTACGAGTGCGGCATCGATCCCATCGATAACGCGCGCGGCCGCTACACCGTCCGCTATTACATTATTGCGATTCTGTTCGTGGTCTTCGACGTGGAGACCATCTTCCTATTTCCGTGGGCTGTCAAATTCAAAGCTCTCGGAGTTTTCGGGCTGGTCGAGATTTTGATCTTCCTCATTATCTTGATCGTCGGCTACATCTGGGTTTGGGGAAAGGGCGCGTTGGAATGGGTGTAACGCCGGTCACGCCTGCTGCCGAGCCGTCTGCAGAGACCTTCGCCGCCAGTCGGTGGACTCAAGGCAATTTTCTGTTTCCCACACGGATCGTGGTCAGCCCGTTGCGCGTGAGCCGCCTGAAGCGGCGTTGGTTCGGCAGGAACGAAGAGAGCATCCCCGTCTCGAAGGTAGCTTCTGTGCATATCTCCACCGGCGTGCTGTGGGCGGAGATTATCATCGAATCCACCGGCGGCACCGATCCCATCACCAGCCACGGCCATCGCAAAAAAGACGCGCAACGCATTCGCGATCTGATCGAGTCCTATCAGGGGCAAGCGCGCGTATAGCAAGCCGCGGAAGATTCCTGCCAGAAATGTAAAGCCGCTGGTTCTTGCGGTTAAGCTCGTTGACACCGCACCCTCAAGCTGATAAAAATTAACGTTCTCTCCGATACCCTGCGCGCCTGAGGTCAGTGGCTTCGCCGCCTAATGCCGGACGAAATCAAATCGCCCTCTTCACCGCCGCTGGAAGGTGAGCCGAAGCCGACGGCGGATCAGACAGCCGTTCCCGGTGGGGTGAAAGCAACTGCTTCCGGCTCCGTTCAGTCCGAACCCAAGGTTCCCGCCGAAAAAACTCCTTCGCCTGCTTCGCAAGTTCCTCCGAAACCCGCAGGCGCAGCCCCGACTACGCCTGCCGCGAAGTCTGCCGCCCCAGCAAAACCGGCCGCGCCCGCTCCGATTGCCTGGGATTCGCCGATGATTGCGAAACTCAAAAGCTCCTACGGTTCCGGCTTCGAGGCGCTTGCCTATGCCGGGCAGAACTATATGGTGGTTGATCGCTCCCTGATTCCCGAGATTCTTCAAGTCCTGCGCAATGAAGAGCACTTCGATTACTGCGTCGACATTACAGCGGTGCACTATCCAAAGCGCGAGAAGCAATTCGATGTTCTATGGGTTCTGTATTCCTTTGCGCGCAACGAACGCATTCGCGTGAAGACGCAAATTCTGGATGGGGAGAGCCTGCCAAGTTCGGTTTCCATCTGGGCGGGTGCCAACTGGCTGGAGCGTGAAGTCTACGACATGTTCGGGATCAAGTTCGACGGACATCCCGACATGAAACGCATTCTGTTGCCCGAAGGCTGGAAGGGCCATCCCCTACGCAAAGATTACGGCATCCTGCAGCAGGACAACGAATGGGTACAGATCAACCTGGGAATCGAGAGCGGCCAATGAAGATTGGAACCCTTAGTGCCTCGACAAAATGTCGAGCCGCCTCTATGGTTATCGCTTTTGCGATGGGCCTAGCCTGTGCTGAAGCCCAGACCGCCAAGAACGCCTTTCCGACGGATGATGTAATAGTCCTTACGAAATCTGGACCTATTCCTGGGCCGGGCCTGAGGGCGCTGTTGCATCACGTTACTACGTGTGATCGGTTCAACTCCCGACCCGCGACGAATCGACAAGCCTCCAGCCTTTCGGGGTGCATCCGCGGAGCCGCTAAAGCTAGGGGCGCGATTAAAGTTCAGATTCAGAGTGCAGATGTAAGTAAGCTTCTTAGTACAGCAGCGAACGAGTTTGGCGAGTTTTCGTTCGGTGATGTTCCCGGCGGCGACTATTCGCTGCTAGCCACTCAGGGCGCGAAGGTCTTAGCATTTAGAACAATCCAGATCCCACTTAAGATGCCACTGGTGATGGTGATCACTCCGCACATTTCCGGTGTTGACACCTTATATCTGAGCGAATACTAGAAAGACAAATAGCTAAATGACCGACCCGAATAGTGCGCTCTCGCATCTCGATCTCGAAACTCCCGAGAAGCCGTTTCTCGATGCGAACGAGCTTGTCATCAACATGGGACCGCAGCATCCCGCGACGCACGGCGTGCTGCGTGTGATTCTCCGCCTCGATGGCGAAAAGGTTCTCGGCCTCGAATGTGTGATCGGATATCTGCACCGTGGCGTCGAGAAGATTGGCGAGCACCGCACTTACACGATGTTTAATCCCTACGTCGACCGTATGGACTACGTCGCTGCCGTTTCGAACGGGCTTGGTTACTGTGAGACGGTGGAGAAGCTTCTCAACGTCGAAGCGCCGCCGCGCGCCCAGCATGTGCGTGTGATTCTCACCGAGCTCAACCGCATCGCCAGCCATCAACTATGGCTCGGGACGCACGCCCTCGATATCGGCGCAATTACGCCTCTTTTCTATACCTTCCGCGACCGCGAGGAAATTCTCAAGATCTACGAGAAATATTGCGGCGCCCGCCTTACTACTCACGCCTTTCGCATCGGTGGCTTGCAGTACGAAACCTACGCCGGCTTCGAAAAAGACGTGAAAAATTTTCTCAATTTCTTTCGTCCCAAAATCGACGAGTACGAAGAACTGCTCACCACGAATCGAATCTGGGTCGAGCGCACCAAGAATGTTGGGAATATCTCTGCTCAGGATTGCATCGCACTTGGTGTCACGGGCCCGGTTCTGCGCGCGAGCGGAGTGAAGTGGGATCTGCGCAAGGCCCAGCCTTACGCCAACTACAAGAATTTCGACTTCGATATTCCGATCGGGCAGAACGGTGACACCTACGATCGCTATCTCGTGCGGATGGCTGAGATGCGGCAATCCGTGCGCATCATCGATCAAGCGGTTGATGCGCTTCCCGAAGGCCCGATCATGGCGAAAGTTCCCAAAGTCATGAAACCGGCGGCGGGTGAGGTTTATCACTCGATCGAAGCGCCCAAAGGTGAGCTTGGATATTTCATTGTTAGCGACGGATCTACGCAGCCGTATCGCGTGCGCGTCCGTCCGCCCTCGTTTGTGAATCTGCAGGCTCTCGATGTGATGTGCCGCGGGCAACTCGTGGCCGACGTGATTGCCGTGATCGGCACGCTCGATATTGTTCTCGGCGAGGTGGATCGCTGATGGGCCAGATCGTTCAATACATCACGTCTTACCTCAGTAGTAACCAAACCCCCGGCGCCGCGGGAAATATGTTCTGGGCGCTGGTTTACATCATGCTGGTTTTCGCGGGTCTGTCGGTCGCTGTGATCGCGATGAACTGGCTCGAACGTAAAATTCTCGCGCATATGCAGGTGCGCCTCGGGCCCATGCGCGTCGGTCCGCACGGTCTGCTACAGCCCATTGCCGATGCCATCAAGCTCTTGCTCAAAGAAGACATCATGCCTGCCGAGGCCGATGGCCTTATCTTCTGGGTCGCCCCATTCGTGGTCGTATTGGCGGCATTCACGACTTTTGTCGTGGTCCCCTTCGGCCCTACGCACGCCATCACTGACATGAACATTGGAATTCTTTTCATGCTCGGCGTCTCGTCCTTGAGCGTGCTAGGGATCGTGATGGCGGGATGGGCCTCGAACTCGCACTATCCGCTCATCGGCGCGCTGCGCTCGAGTGCGCAGATGGTGTCGTATGAAGTCGCGATGGGATTGGCCGTCGTCTCAGCAATCCTGATGACCAGCTTGAACGCAACCGGAACTGGAACCCTCAGCATGATCGGCATCGTTCAGGCGCAGCAGGCGCAGGGCGAGTGGTTCATCTTTAAATTTTTTCCTCTTGGGCTGATCGCCTTCTTCATCTTTGCCGTTGCCATGGTCGCCGAGACTAACCGAGCCCCTTTCGATCTCGCCGAAGCTGAATCTGAACTCACTGCCGGCTTTCACACTGAATATAGCGGCTTCCGCTGGTCTTTATTCTTTCTCGGCGAATATTCCGCAATGATCGCTGTCTCTTCCATTGCAGTCACGCTGTGGCTTGGTGGATGGCTGCGGCCGTTTCCGAATCTGCTCAACAATTCAACCTGGGGCCTCGTCTTTTCACTTTTTCCCGGAGTCACTTTCCTTTTGTTTGCCGCGATTTGCTTCTACAATGCGGCGCGCATGCCCAAGCACCCGCTATTTCGCATTCAAACCATCGGTCTCGCTGGATTCGGCGTTGTGCTCGGTTTGATCGGCTTGTTCTTGTTCATTCCTGCCGTAAGCGTGCGCATTCAGGATATTTTCTGGTTCTCGGCGAAAGTTGCTGGCTTTATGTATCTCTATATCTGGTATCGTGGCACGTTCCCGCGATATCGCTTTGACCAGCTCATGCGGATGGGATGGAAAGTGCTGCTGCCCATGGGACTGGGCGTTTTAATTCTGACGGCGAGTGTAGCTTTGCTCCAACAAAAGTTATGGCACCCGTAGCCACACCATTTTTCTTTTACTTGCTCGCCGGAATCATGCTGATCGGCGGCATCCTGGTGATCACGCGCAAGAATCCCGTGCATTCGGCGTTGGCGCTGATCGTTACGCTGCTGGCACAGGCGTCGATTTACCTGATGCTCTATGCTCCGTTCGTCGCTGGCGTGCAGATTATTCTTTATGCCGGTGGAATTATGGTGCTGTTTCTATTCGTGATCATGCTGGTGAGCATCGACCGCTCCGTGAAAGAGCGGCAGTTCAACAGCCAGTGGGTAGTGGGAGTTATTGCGGCAACGGCGCTCGGTGGATTGTTCATTGCTGTCTACACCAAGGGAAGAAATATCTTTCCGGAACACGCGCTGCCCGTGGTGGAA
>JBAVUV010000579.1:0-15928 GCA_049696955.1 Candidatus Sulfotelmatobacter sp.
GTCATAAGCGCTCCGCGGGCTCTCCCGTGTAACGTCCGCGGTGGCCACGATGTGAATCTGGTGGCGCAAATGATCAAACGCCAGCAAGCGGTCGAAGAACATCAGTTCGCAGTCCGGCAGGTTGAGGTCATCCTTTGCATTCTCGCCAATGTTCTCCAGTTGACGCACTACATCGTAAGAAAAGTAGCCCACGGCCCCGGCCGTAAATGGCGGCAGACCAGGCAGTGTCGCCGGCCGATGCTCGCCGAGCAATTGCTTTACTATGTGAAACACATTGCCGTGGCGATGCTCGCGCTGCCGTCCCCGCTCAATCTTTATGGCAGAGCCCTGTGCACGCAGCCGCGTGTAGGGGCACACGCCAAGAAACGTGTAACGGCCAATTTGTTCGCCGCGCTCGGCAGATTCCAGCAGAAATGCGTGTGGCTCGTTCTTCGCAATCGCAAGGAATGCAGAGACCGGCGTGAGCAGGTCGGCGCTGACCGATTTCACCACCGGCACGAGTGTCGCCGAACGCGCCAGACGCGAGAATTCTTTAAACTCAGGGTTAATCATGCAAGAATGAGACCTGCCGGACTTCAGCGCCTCGCGGTTCATTATAGGGGAGAGATTCTTATGTGAGTTTGGCCCTTGCATCTCTGGTTTAAATACTTGGGGCGCGAACAAACCCGGCAATTGACGAACGGATTCTCTCGTCAGAAGATACAGGAAGTCACCAAGCAATCGGGCCCTCGATCAGTTACGAACCTATGCGCATCAAGTTCTGGGGCGTACGCGGTTCCACGCCAACTCCACAATCCGAGAACATGCGTTACGGAGGCAACACCTCCTGCGTGGAGGTACGGCTGGGCGATCGCATTTACATCTTCGATTGCGGCACCGGTTTCCGCGTGCTTGGCCAGCAACTGCAAAGCGAATTTGGTGACCGCCCTTTTTCCGCTCACGTTTTCGTTTCCCATTTTCATTGGGATCATATTCAGGGCATGCCGTTTTTCCGGCCCTTGTATACGAATGCGGAAAGCCGCTTTCTTTTCCAGTGCTCAAGTCGTACCCGCAGCCTCAAACAGGTCCTTGCGGACCAAATGGCTGCGCCATACTTTCCGGTGGACATCGGTCAGATGAAAGCGCGCCGCGATTTTTATGAGATCGAGAGCGGACGCGTCACGCTGGAGGAAGGCGTGCACCTACAGACTGCGTGGCTCAACCATCCCCAGGGATGCATGGGGTTCCGCCTTGAAACCAAAGATGGAGTTCTGGTCTATGCCACCGACAACGAACCCGGAGATGCGGGGTTCGACAAAGCTGTCCGCAAACTGGCCGAAGGCGCGGACGTGCTCATTTACGACGCGCAATATCTGCCCGAGGAATATGAGGCGCACCGCCGCGGCTGGGGACACAGTCACTGGCGCGAAGCGGTAAACGTAGTGATGGAGAGTGGCGCAAAAGAGTTGGTGCTCTTTCACCACGACCCCGATCACACCGACGTCATCATTGACAAAGTCGTGCACGAAGCCCGCAGCTACTATCCTAAAGTGCGTGCGGCTGCCGAAGGCATGGAGATTAAACTCTAAGACGACGCCTTTGTTGTTCGGCCGGCAGCGCGTTTACAAACGCGCGATCACAACCGTGCCGCGGGCATCGAACGCATCCCAATCGTCTACCCGCTCCGTGGGTCACCGGAAGAAAAACCAGGACGCACGTCACGGCGAGGCTCGACCTCACGGTGATGAGATTCATTGGTTTTTCTTTCTCTCCTCCGCCAGGTTCAAATTGAGTGAACCCATTTCTCGATCCCTGTTCGGTCTCAACAGCCAAACCTCCTCAGGGCCTCCATAGCCGCGGGCATACGCTCCATTCGAGACAGAGTAAGTTTTCAGATCGTTCCAGTTCCATCGACTGCAAACCGGCGGGCGTCGACAGCAACAAAACAACTTATATTCCTCAGAAGACTCAGAGACAAAAGATACGAGGTACGAACCGTTTAGATAGGGACTAAAGCCGATCAAGTATCGAGTGAAACATTCCGGACATTCCACGCAGTGACGCAGGCGGTCGGGCATATTGGGAAAGTGACCGGGCGCAATCGAGGCTCCCGTGAGGCAGGATAGATTGACTTCCAGAGCCAGGTTGGACGTTTACGGACTTCGCTCGCTGCCAGCTGGACGTTTGCGGACTTCGCTCCCGCCAGCCAATTTCCAACTGCTTCGTAAATTCCTTCCTCTGCCGCAGAACATGGTCCGAAAACGTCCACCTAGCAACGACGGAACGGCTATGATGGGTGCGACCTATGACGCTGGATTGGCAAATATGCTCGCGAGCCAGGCTGTCGCGGGACCCGCGATTTGATGGCAAATTCTTCATCGGGGTCGTAGGCAGCGGTGTTTACTGCCGATCGATTTGTCCCGCTCCCACGGCAAAAGAAAAAAATGTTCGCTACTTCCCAACTGCAGCCGCGGCTGCGGAAGCGGGATTTCGCCCTTGCCTGCGCTGCCGGCCCGAATGCTCGCCGGGAACTCCGGCGTGGTTGGGAACTTCCAATACGGTTTCGCGGGCTTTGCGGCTGATCGGTGAAAGTGGCTTGGAGGATGGAGGAGTAGAAGTTTTGGCGGCGCGTCTGGGAGTGGGCTCACGTCACCTGCGCCGCTTATTTCTAAAACATCTCGGCGCGACCCCTACTTCGGTGGCTCACACGCGGCGTCTGCACTTCGCCAAGAAACTCATTGACGAGACAGATCTCTCCATGACACAGATTGCTCTGGCTTCCGGGTTCGGCTGTGTGCGCCGATTTAATGCGGGAATTCGTGACGTCTATCATCGAACGCCTACTCAAATACGGCGGCTGGCGCGGAAAACGCAAGCGCAACCGGAAAATCAATATTTATTCCGCCTCCGCTTCCGGCCGCCTTACGACTGGAAGGGGATGTTGTCCTTTCTTGCAGCCCGCGCCACGCCGGGCGTAGAAACCGTCGAGAACGGCTGCTATCGCCGTTCCATTTCTTTGAATGAAAGCCGCGGCTATTTTGAGATTTCGCTGGATGAAGCGAATCATGCGCTGGTCGCGCGAGTGCAGTTTGGCGATCCTCGCTCGCTATTTTTCATCACGGAGCGTATCCGCTCTATGTTTGATCTGAATGCAGACTGGGCGGCCATTGCGCAAACTCTGAAGGCCGATCCAGTATTGGCCGCGCGAATCAGGGCCGAACCGGGGTTGCGGGTGCCCGGGTGCTGGAATGGCTTTGAGCTAGCAGTGCGGGCAATCCTCGGGCAGCAGGTTAGCGTCAAAGGCGCGACCACGCTGGCCGGGCGGCTGGTGAAAACCTTCGGACAAGAATTTGTTGCCGCGCCGGGCCTCACTCATATTTTCCCGCAACCCCGCGCACTTGCCGACTCCAACTTCGCCGGCATGGGCCTGCCGGGGGCGCGATCGGAAACAATCCGGTCTCTGGCCCGGGGAGTTTGCGATGGGCACATAAGGTTCGACGGCGTCACCGATTCGGGCGAATTCCTCTCGCGCCTGTGCGAAATCCCCGGCATCGGGAAGTGGACGGCGCAGTACGTTGCCATGCGCGCTCTGGGCGAGCCTGATGCTTTCCCCTCGACCGACCTCGGGCTGATGCGCGCATTGCATCTAGGGAACGCGCGGGAACTGGAGCGGCTGGCCGAGGCCTGGCGGCCTTGGCGATCGTACGCCGCCGTTCATCTTTGGAATATATCGAGCGCTCCGCAAGCTGCCGACAAACGGACACGATCAAGGTCTTCGGCATCCGGCCTAGCAACGCTCGCCACGCCAGCTTGAGACCAGCGCGAGCGAGTAACCGCAGCCAACTTTCCGAAAGAGTACCGGGTCTCGCTAAGTACCTTCTAAGTCAGTAGTTTCCCCTTCTGGACCTTGCTTCTCCACCCTCCACACTCATATACTCTGAACGTTTGCCCGCTTATTCTAGGAACTCGCCCTGGCGCCGGCCGGCATATCGATTTGCAATCATCCGGAGACCGAATTTATGACCACGATGACTACTCCTCCGCAGGTCGACAAAGAAAGCAATCCGTGGGAGTCGCAACGGGCACGCTTTGACCTGGCCGCTCAGAAGCTCAATCTCGACGATGGACTGTGGCGAGTTTTGCGCTATCCCAACCGTGAGCTTACGGTTTACATCCCGGTCCAGATGGATGACGGCCACCTGGAAGTGTTTACGGGATTTCGCGTCCAGCACTCCATCGCGCGCGGTCCTGCCAAGGGCGGAATTCGTTACGCTCCTGATGTCACGCTGGATGAAGTGCGTGCCCTCGCCAGCTGGATGACCTGGAAGTGCGCCGTAGTAAACATTCCTTTCGGCGGAGCGAAGGGTGGCGTGATCTGCGATCCACACAAGATGTCGATGGGCGAGATCGAGCGCATGACGCGGCGTTATACCTCCGAACTGATCGAATTTATTGGACCCGAGAAAGACGTTCCGGCTCCTGATGTAAATACCAATGAACAAATCATGGCGTGGATGATGGATACCTATTCCATGCACATGCGGCAGACGGTGACGGCATGCGTCACTGGCAAGCCCATTAATATTGGCGGATCGCGCGGACGCCGCGAAGCCACAGGCCGCGGCGTGATGGTGGTGTGCGATGAGGCGATCAAGAAGCTCGGCCTTGCGCGGGAGAGCAGCCGCGTGATTGTGCAAGGCTTCGGCAACGTCGGTTCCAACGCCGCGCAGCTCATGTATCAAGCTGGATATAAAGTTGTCGGTATCGCCGAAGTTGGCGGCGGCCTTTACAACAAGAACGGAATCGATCTCAACGCTCTGGTCGAATATCGTCAGAAGAATGGCACCGTCCATGGCTTTCCGGGAGCGGAGGCTTACGATCCCGCCGAACTGCTTACGACCGACTGCGAAATCCTCATCCCTGCCGCGACGGAAAACGTAATCACCTCGCGCAACGTGGATCGCGTGAAATGCCGCATTCTGGCGGAAGGCGCCAACGGCCCCACTACGTCGGCCGCCGACGATATCTTGACCGACAAAGGCGTATTCGTGATCCCGGATATTCTGGCCAATGCCGGTGGCGTGACTACTTCTTATTTCGAATGGGTGCAGGACCGTCAGGGATATTTCTGGAAGGAATCCGTGGTCAACGAACAACTGGAAGAGATTATGGTCTCCTCGTTCGGAGATGTCGTGCGCTATGCCGAGACCCACAAGGTGAACAATCGAATCGCGGCCTACATGCTGGCCGTTGATCGCGTCGCCTACACCATCCGTCAGCGCGGAATATACGCCTAAGGAGATTTCATGAAATCCGTGACCAGAAAGCTGCTTGCGCGCACGCTGCCTCTATTGCTTGCTTTCTTCTTGCTGCAAGGCGCCGGCCTGCTTCCCTCCGCCGCCAATGCTGCACTGGCGCCGCAGATGGCGGCCGCTGACAAACTCGACATCAATACTGCTACCGCGGACCAGCTCAAGGCTCTACCCGGAATTGGTGACGCCTATTCCCAAAAAATTATCGCCGGACGCCCGTATCGAACGAAACTTGATCTGGTCCACAAAAAGATCATTCCCCAGGCCACTTACGACAAGATCAAGGATCAGATTATCGCCAAGCAGCCAAAAGCCGGTGCGATGACTCCTTCTACGTCAAAATAGATTTGCCGGCGATTTTCCGCAGAGCCGCGAAGAAAGATTCCTGACGCAGGAGTACATTCCCCCGATTGCGTTCCCTCGCACCGTGGAGCATAATCAATTTGAGTTCCGGTGCCCTTCCGGAAACTTCCCGAGCTGCAGTGAACCTGCCGAATTCCATCACGCTTATCCGCATCTGCAGCATTCCCTTGCTGATCTGGATTCTGTCCTCAAACCATTTCAGCAGTGCACACGGAACAAAGGAGTTGCTGGCTTCGGCGATATTCATCGCCGCCTCCATGACGGATGGCATTGATGGTTATCTCGCCCGCAAGCGCGGCCAGATCACTACCATGGGCATTCTCCTCGATCCCATGGCCGACAAACTTTTAATCGCGGCCGCCTTCGTTACTCTTGTCCAGTTCAATCCCAGCCTGGTTCCGGCCTGGATCGCCGTCATCATCATCGGGCGCGAGTTTTTAGTGAGCGGCCTGCGCTCTATTGCGGCTTCCGGTGGTTTTACCATCGAGGCTAGCGAACTGGGCAAGTTCAAAATGGTGGTGCAGATCGTCTCCGTGGTCGCGGTGATTCTCGATCACCGCTGGAAAGAGTGGCCGGTTTACGGAAACTTCGTTTTTCCGGTGCACTGGATCGCTTATGCCGCAATCTGGTTCGTGGTCTGCGTTTCATTAATCTCCGCGATCGATTACTTCGCCGCGTTCTGGTCGAAGATTGACCGCCGCGTCTCTAAACGCCGCCGCCGCGCTTTTATTCTGAGCCGCCGCCGCAAGCCGCAGCCGGCTCCCGACGCCGATGTCGCTCCCACCACATAACTCGCAGTCTGCGCTTACTTCTTTGGACGTTTTCGGACAAGAATTCTCCTCGGAAGAACGCGCTCTGTTACTGCGTGTGGCGCACGATTCGATTGTCTGCAAGTTGGAGGGCCGGACAATCTCTTTGGATCCTCCGACTCCGCATCTGTCTGAACAGCGAGGAACATTCACTTCCCTTTATCTGCGCGGCGAGTTGCGCGGTTGCGTCGGCTATGTGGTCCCAACCTCGCCGCTCTACCGCACTGTCGCGGAAACCGCTCGCGCTGCGGCATTCGAAGACAAACGGTTTCCAGCAGTAACCAGAGACGAAGCGTCGCACCTCGAAATCGAACTGAGTATTCTTTCGCAGCTGGAATCGATCAACGCCGACGCCATTCAAGTGGGACGCCACGGCCTCCTCATCAGTCAACACGGCCGCCGCGGCCTGCTGCTGCCACAAGTCGCGGTCGAGCATCAATGGGACCGGAATACCTTCCTGGAACAAACTTGCCGCAAAGCTCACCTACCCCCGGACGCCTGGCAAAAGGGAGCGACACTTCAAGCCTTCACCGCGGAAATTTTCCGCGATAAGACCTTCTGACTCCTCACCGTCGTCACCCGGGCGGCGTTAAGGGCGGGGTCAAGGCCGGCACTTATTCAGCAACTTTGTCGGCAAGCAGTGGGGCCGCAAAGCAACAAATACCGCTGTCAATTACTTGCACCGCTCACCATTGAAAATTAAGATTTGAGCGAATCGGAGCCGGCGGAATTCCTCAAGCGGGGACAGGCGACCGCTGCATTGCGGAGATCGCAGCTTCCAGATGGTCCAAAGTTTCCGCGACCGTGAGCGAGTACATCTCGCGGCCTAAACCTTCTCCAGCCTGCAGTGAAGATTGCAAATAGTGACCGGCGATTTCGATAGCCAGAGAATCCGTGATGGCTTTGCCGGTTCGCCTCTTGTACTCAACCCACGCGGGATGAGGCAGCGCGACCCAGACAGGCCTTCCATCAACCAGAAACTTTATGTCGACGGCGTCGGCGTGACGTGTAGCAATGGCAACAATCAGCGCCTGATAGATGCAGTGAACCTGCTTCTTGGTCCAGCGATCGGTCGCGGTGAAATCTCCAAACATGCTAGGAAAACTATAGCTGACAGGATTGATAGCATCAACTCGGGGCGGCGAATCACGCGCTCCCCCCGGCGATAGCTCCGATGATGAGAAATGCTTCGTTGCCGTCGGAGATGGCCTGGGGAAGTGGCGCATCGGGAGGCTCGTGGGATAGATCCTCTTCGCAGGCAAAGAAGCGCAGAAAAGGACGGCGCTGCTGGGTGACCTGGTCTCGGATGGTGCCGCGAAGCATGGGATAGCGAAGTTCGAGCGCGTCGAGCACCGAACGCTGGGTGGCTGGCGCTTTGATCTCGATCTGCACTTCATTTCCGACGCCAGCGAGGGTTCGCAGATGTTGCGGCAGGACGATTCTGATCGAGCTGAGACTCATTTCACAAACCCTTGGACTACCTAATCTAATCTTAAAGGGAGTTCCCGCCCCGGAATTTCCCCACGTCACGTTTCCTACAGGAAGCTCCCTGGGCATTTCAGCAATTATCCCGATACTAGCAAATGCTCTCCTTAGTCATGTTAGTGGTGCTCTCGAATTATACGGTTAAGAAATCATAAGGGCTTAAGTGCGTGACGCCTGTCCTCCTCGAAACTTTCGATTGGCGCCGGGATTTCTGCGCTCCCAAAACGTCAAAACAACGGAGAAACAATGGCTACTGCCAGTCATGAAAACCCCGCGGAAAAAATAGATCCGCAAGCTAATGCGCGAGTCAGCACAGGCTGTTCGGGCCTGGACAATATCCTCAACGGAGGATTCCCTCGCGGCCGACTTTATCTCATCGAGGGCGACCCAGGGGCTGGGAAGACCACGTTGGCGATGCAATTTGCACGCAAAGGGGTGAGCAAAGGGGAGCGCGCACTTTACATCACACTCTCGGAATCGCGTACCGACCTGAGCCATGCTGCGCAGTCGCATGGCCTCTCAATCGATAATGTCGAGATTGTGGAACTGCTGCCCAATGAAGGTGACTTGTTGCCCGAACAGCAGTACACCGTTTTTCATCCCGCTGAAGTGGAACTCAATGATCGCATGCAGCGCATCGTCAAAGAAATTCAGCGGGTGCGCCCAGACCGGCTGGTGATCGACGCGCTTAGCGAATTGCGAATGTTAGCGAAAGATCCCTTGCGCTACCGTCGTCAGATTTTATCCCTGAAAGACTTCATGGCCGGTCAGGAATGCACTGTGCTTTTGCTGGATGACCGCAGCTCGCGCGATCCCGACCTCCAACTTCATAGCGTGGTGCATGGCGTTGTCAGCATGGACAAAGTGCCGCGCGAGTACGGAAAGACCCGGCGGCAAATCGAGATCGTGAAGCTGCGCGGAACCGCCTACAGTGAAGGATTTCACGATTATGCGATTGTGACTGGCGGCGTAGTAGTGTTTCCCCGTTTGGTTGCGGCCGATTCGCGATCAGATCAGCCGCCAGAGCCGGTTTCGAGCGGTATCGCTGAAATTGATGCGCTGACCGGAGGTGGTCTCGATCGCGGCACCAGCACGCTTTTGATCGGTCCCGCGGGCTGCGGCAAGACCAGCCTCGCAGTGCAGTGGTCAGTAACTGCAGCCAAGCGGGGCGAATCCTGCGTGCTGTTCTCCTTCGAGGAAGCTCCGAACACCATGATGATGCGAGCTGCTGGTTTGGGTATCGATCTTCGTCCGCATGTAGCCAGCGGAAAAATCGTCATCGAACGAGTCGATCCTGCAGAGATGTCCCCAGGAGAACTGGTCGCGAAAATGCAGCAGTACGTAGAGAACGAAAATGTTCGTCTGGTAGTGCTGGATAGCTTGAACGGATATTTGCAGTCGATGCCTGGAGAGCAGTTTCTTGCGGTTCATCTCCATGAACTTCTGGCGTACTTGGGCAACCGCGGCGTGCTCACGCTAATGGTACTGGCGCAGGCAGGGACCATTGGCTGGCCTCTGCAAAGTGCGGTCGACGTGAGTTATCTCGCGGACAATATCTTGCTTCTCCGTTATTTCGAAAATAAAGGCGAAGTTTGCCAGGCTATCTCCACGATTAAGCGTCGCAGCGGCAGCCATGAACACACCATCCGGGAATTGAAGCTGGGACCAGATCGGATTCGCATCGGGCGGCCCCTGCACGACTTTCAGGGAGTGCTTACTGGCACCCCGACATTTCTGGGTGGGGCCAAGGAGACTTAAGAGAAAGTAATGGCAACTTCCCTCCAAGGCGATTACCGAGTATTGGTGCTTGCGCCTTTTGGCAAGGACGCCATTCTCGTGCGCGAAGTACTGGAGCGCTCAGGAATCCCGGTTGGAGTTGTCGCTGATGTGGCGGCGATTGCGCGCTGCGTGGGCGGTGGCGCGGGAGCGGCGATTGTGGCCGAGGAGTCGCTCAACGAAGAAAGCATCGAATTATTGGGCCGCAGTGTCAGCGCCCAGCCGACGTGGTCGGATTTTCCGCTTATCGTTCTAACCGGCGGCGGGGCCACCACGCCCTATACGGAAATGATGGTTCGCTCCCGCACTCCGATGGGGAACATTACCTTGATTGAGCGGCCCCTCCGGCCCGCCACGCTGATCAGCAGCGTGCGCACGGCGATACGATCCCGGCTACGGCAGTACGAGATTCGCAATCATCTTGAGGAGCGGGAGCAAGTCGAGGAAGAGTTACGCCGCGCGCACGACGAATTGGAATCACTGATTGAAAAGCGAACCTTGGCCCTGCGCAAACTTTCCGCCAGGCTGATGCGTGTACAGGATGAAGAGCGGCGACGCATTGCCCGCGAACTGCATGATGGATTAGGTCAGTGGCTGGCAGCGGCTCAGATCAACCTCGACATGGTTCTGCTTCGGGAGGGAGGACGGTCGTCCCCCATGCTGCAGGAGACGCGGAAGCTGATTGATCACGCAGTCTCCAGCATTCGAACCATGTCTTACCTGTTGCATCCGCCGTTGTTAGATGAGGCGGGCTTTGAAGCAGCGGCGCATTGGTTCATCGATGGCTTCGCCAAGCGCACAGCCATGTCGATCAAAACAAATTTTTTCCATCCTGACGATATGCCCACCGGACTCTCGAAAACGCCACGCATGCCCGAAGTTGTCGAGCTCGCGCTATTTCGCATGCTCCAGGAGGGACTCACCAACGCGCATCGTCACTCCGCGAGTCCTAATGTGGAGGTAAGATTTCAGCGACTTCCGGACCGCGCCACTCTTGAGGTCCAGGACTTTGGCCGAGGCTTGCCGCAAGCGGTGATGGATCGTTTCCACCGTACCGGGGCGGGATCGGGCGTCGGGCTCGCCGGCATTCGCGAACGCGTGAAAGAATTGGGCGGAGACTTCACCATTGACTCTACCGATCAGGGAACGACCCTCCGCTCCGCAGTGCCCCTGGACGCGGATGCGAACCTGACTGAAGCGGCCTCCTCACAGCCTTCCGCTTCCAAAGTGCGTCGCGGCGTTGTTGCAAACGTCAATCAGGCATCTTAAGGCGACAGGCGACACCCGACAAAGCGTGTCGCCTGTAAAATCTTCCACTACGTTCGGCCTAGTTTTCCCCGGTCGGCGCGCTGCCGCCCCAGAGTGCGTTGCCACCCCATAACGCATTTCCGCCCCACAACGCGTTGCCGCCCCACAGTGCATTGCCGCCCCAGAGAGCGTTGCCGCCCCACAATGCATTGTTGCCAGAGACCGTGGGCGAGGCCGTTTCGCTCGCAGTGACCGCTCCGCTTCCTACCAGGAATTGTGAAGTCCCCCATACTGCCGCGTTGGACCATGTCGCCGATGTGTTCCAAACCGCAGAAGGACTGTCTTTCAAATAGACGGTGTCGTTGCTGGCATTGAACGCGGCGGTCGGAGACATCGCCGTTCCCTTGGCCAAGTCGGTATTGGCAAGCGCAGCTTCAAGATCCACATAGCCGGCGCCTACCGTGAAAATATCGTACTGGTCGGTGTATGTGATTCCCGAAACCGGGTCGGTGTAGCTGCTATACGAAGGCAGAGACTTCCACGCGGTTTTCATCAGCCGAGCCTTCACCTGGTCGGGTGTGAGGCTCGGACTCTTTTGCAACATGTCGGCTACGGCCCCACTGACCACGCCTGCTGCCATACTGGTTCCACTCAAAGTGAAGTAGCTGGAAGATGACGCGCTGCTTCCACCATTGACGTAATAACTGTACGGCACTTGATCCGTAGGATACCCGTTATACAACGTGGAATTGGGAGCTTCCAGCGATACCAGCAAATTTCCGGGAGCTACGACGTCTGGCTTTACGATTGCGTCCCCGGCGGTCGGCCCCTTCGAACTATAGCTCGCGATCAGGTCATCCGTCCGGGTCGGCGTTCCCATTGGCTTCATCGCACCTACAGTGATTACGTAGGGATCGTTGCCTGGCGATGTGATCGTTCCGTAGCCATCGCTCGCTTGGGTGCGTCCGTTATTTCCCGCGGAAACCACGACCACGATTCCACTCTTCCATGCCGCCTCAACTGCCTGGCAGAGCGGATCGAGCTTGTAGGTTTCGTATACTTCGCGGCCGAGTGAGAGATTCATCACGCGGATATTGAATCGCTGTTTCAGCGATATAGCCGTAGCGATGGCCGAGATGACGGAACTGTCGGTGCCTTCGCCGTTCTGGTCGAGAACCCGGAGATTCAAGAGCGTGGCTCCGGGCGCAATCCCTTCAAATGTGCGCGAGTACTGCGGTCCAGTGGAACTCGCACCGTCACCTGCGATGAGTCCAGCGACATGTGTGCCGTGACCATATTGATCGTTCGTGCTGGAGTTCGACGGAAGAAAACTCTGGCTGTATACCACGCGGGAAGCACCGCGAGATCCACCATTCAGATCCGGATGGCTGCTGATTCCGCTGTCGACCAGAGCCACTGCAATACCAGAGCCCGTATAGCCAGACTGCCATGCTGAGAACGCATTGATCGCCGGAGCCGCGTTGCTGAGGGCGGGAGTCAGTGCACGATCCGGACTGATGTAGATCACGTCTGATTGGTTCGAAAGGCTCACGATGCCGTTGCCATCGAGCTGCGCAACTACGCCATTGACCAGCGGCAAGTCTCCCAGAATAGTACCGCCGAGTTTCAGAATGTCGTTTAGCAGACAATCTACAAGCCCGAGCAACCCGCTGCAGCTCACCTGCGTTCCGGGAGCGTATTGGACAATGATGTTTGCCTTCTGCGTCGAAGGATAGTTTTGCAGTTCGGGCGATATCTTCGAGTTGTTGGCATAGGCCAGTGTCCCGGCAAGCAGCAGCATTACCAGCGCTAATCTCTTCATTGAACCCCCAAATACCAGTAGTCCTCGCATCCGTACGCGAGCTACGTTGTCCTCGATAGTGCACTCTTCACTCCAAAGATCGGCCTCGCTGGGCTTTATAAATCAACCACATAGAGGAGGCTTGAGTTGCTGAATGTGGGACATGTTGTCTCAGGTGTTGCCCTTAGGCCAATCTGTCCCGGCGCACGAAGGTAACTGAGTAACTTGGTTTTCGGATGATCTGCGGCTAACTTCCGAGCAAAATTGTAGGAACCTCTTTATATGTCTTCAGCTCGCCAAAATGGCGCACGTGTGTTTATCGCCGGTATGGCGCTGGCGGCTTTAGGTTCATTTGTTTTTGCGTCTGCACACTGGAATTCGAGTGACGATTCGGTCAAGTTCGTTTGCTACATGGCGGCTGCTTTGCTCGCCTCTCCGCTCAAGGTGAGCCTGCCCAGTGGAACACTTTCCGTTAATTTTCTATTCACTTTGCTGAGCATTCTGGAACTGAGCCTGCCCGAGACGTTGCTGATTTGCGTGGTCAGCACGCTTGGTCAGTTTTATTGGAGGCCGGCGAGACGTCTCCACCTCATCCAGCTTTTGTTCAATCTATCGCAAGTAACGGTTTCCGGCGCGGCCGCTTACGGGGCCTATAAGTTCGTCTCCATACATGTGCTGCACGGTCCGGGTCCTCTCGCGCTGGTCGTCGCTGCGGTTACCCATTTCGCCGTAAATACCCTGGCCACTTCCACCATTATTGGACTGACGGAGGATAAACCGTTTTCGAAGATTTGGACTGATTCGTATCTTTGGTCTTTTCCTTATTACATGGTGGGCGCCGCTGTCGCGGGGCTCATCAGCTTCCTGAATCGTCACATTGGTTGGCAATCGTCGCTGCTGGTACTGCCTCCCGTCTACCTGATGTATCGCTCCTACCGGCTCTATCTGGGCAAGCTTGAGACCGAGAAAAAACATGCGGAGCAGGTTTCGAATCTTCACCTGCGCACCATTGAGGCTCTCGCGCTCGCCATCGAAGCCAAAGATCAAACCACAGGCGATCATCTGCAACGCGTGCGGATTTATGCGATGGAACTGGCAAAGGAACTGAGCCTGAGCGAGGAAGAAACCGAGGCTTTGCGGGCCGCTTCAGTGCTTCACGACATCGGCAAGCTGGCGGTTCCGGAACATATCATCTCGAAGCCAGGCAAGCTCACGCCGGAGGAATTCGAGAAGATGAAAATCCATCCCATCGTTGGAGCGGAGATTCTCGAGCAAGTCGACTTCCCTTATCCCGTCGTACCGATCGTGCGCGCGCATCACGAAAAATGGGACGGCAGCGGATATCCCAGCGGCCTGGTTAAAGAAGAGATTCCGATCGGGGCACGAATTTTATCGGCAGTTGATTGTCTGGATGCGCTTGCTTCCGACCGCCAATACCGTAAAGCTCTGCCGCTCGATGAAGCGATGGCAAAAGTAGCTTCTGAAGCTGGCGCGGCCTTTGATCCTCAGGTAGTCGCCATCTTGAAGCAGCGATATGTGGAGTGGGAAAAACTCGCGCGCTTGCAACCGGCGCAGACTCCGCCCAAACTTTCCACCGACGTTAAGGTGGAACGCGGCCTGGCGCCTGACGCCGGTTTCGCTGACTCCGCCGAAGATCCTGAAACGGTGTCGGCAACTACGGGCTCGTTGGAACGCGTTACCGCGGCCCGTCAGCAGGCACAGAATCTTATTGAAGTCAGCCGCGGCAGCAATCGTGCGCTCAGTCTCGATGACACTCTTTCGCTGCTCTCGGCTCGGCTGAAGCGTCTTGTCCCGCACGAGTCCATGGCAGTTTATCTTCGTAAGAATGATGTGCTGGTTCCGGAGTTTGTGAGTGGCGAGAACTACCGTCTTTTTTCTTCTTTGAGGATTCCACTGGGAAAAGGTTTGTCGGGTTGGGTGGCGCAAAATCACAAACCGATCCTGAACGGCAATCCTTTGGTGGAACCCGGATATCTCAATGACCCCACACATGGCAGCCCGCTTCGTTCTGCTTTGGCAGTGCCGATTGAAGGTAACGCCGGGGTAGCTGCTGTGTTGGCGCTTTACCGCGTGGATCTAGACGCCTTCAGCAAAGAGGATCTGCAAGTTGTGGAAACCATCGTTGCCCAGCTGGGTGCCAGCCTGGAACAAAGCGCTCCGCCGAAAGCCAGCGTGGCCCATGTTGGCGGTGATTAACCTGGGTCGTAAAGGCAAGAATTAAGAACGAAGAATTGTTGGTTACTAACGTCACCTTGGTTGCCGCTCGGCATTAAGATAGGCTGAGCGGCGATCAGTATTCTGATGACGATTCTTGAGAAGATGCCAACCGTTGTGACCGTAGCTGTTCTGGTCGGCATCTTTGCCGGACTTAAACGGCACGGACGCTCCGCTCGCCTGCAACTTTGGCTGGTTGCGTGGTTCCTGATCTTCATTCATTTCGTCGCTCAGATGATTGAGCCGCCCAAGGGACCTGTCAGCCCGTCTCTTCTGGCAGTGGATTTAGCTTCCCTACTGGCCTCCGCGGTCATCTTTGTCGTCTCCGTTTCGTCGGTGGTGGAAGACCGAGCCAGAAGAAATCTTCTGCTCCTGTTGACGGGCACACCGGCGGTCGCCTACGGAGTACTGGACTGTTACGACGTACATGCACGATGGCCTTTTGTGGTGTGTCTGCTCGCGTGTTTTGGCTGCGGGGCATTCTTCTTCTTTCGGATTCACAGGACGCCTTCGCTATATCTCGTCGCGACAGCAGTTCTGACTGGGTTTGCTTTTCTTTGGGCAACACGGGCTGCCTGGCATGGTTCCTTTGACGAAGGCTTGACCGTATTGCTGGGGCTTGGATTTGCGTTGCCCGGCGTCTTTGTCTGCCGGAATTATTGGCGCGCTTCGCCCGGCACACTGACCGTTGTTTTCGGTTTTCTATCTTGGGGCGCAGTTTTTCCCGTTGGAATGCTGATTGATCGCTTCGCCCCAGGGCTGAATGTTCCAGAGGAACTTTGGAACGTTCCCAAGATGTTCGTTGCCTTCGGAATGATTCTGGCGATGGTTGAGGACAAGTCGGAATCGATCGAAGCGTTGCAGCGGAAGGAACGAACGCTCAATCGCCAGTTGGAACGCTTCTCGGCAATCACATCTCA
>JBAVUV010000580.1:0-1898 GCA_049696955.1 Candidatus Sulfotelmatobacter sp.
AGACCAATGTTCCCAAAGGACGCGATGGGAAACACAAGCGAATTGTGGAGTTATTGATGAATGACATCAGCCAGCTGAAGAAAGGCACAGCCTTGAAAGTTCCTCTTTCGGCCCTGCCAGACACAAAGGAGAATGTTCGCGCAGCGTTGAGCCGAGCCACCCGGCAACGGGGCATCGACATCGCGACCTCCAGCGACAATGAATTTCTGTATGTGTGGAAGAGCGATCAGGCGATCGAGCGCTGAAGAATTTTAGGGTTCGGGGGAGGCTAGGCGTGAAGGCGCGGGGAAACTTCGTCCGAGGCGATCTCGCCGTCGCGGATGTGGACAATGCGATGGGCGTAGCTGGCGATATCCGGTTCGTGCGTTACCACAATGATGGTGTTGCCTTTGGCGTGGAGTTCATCCATCAAGGCCATGATTTCAGCGCCAGTTTTGGAATCCAGGTTGCCGGTCGGTTCGTCCGCCAGGATGATGGAGGGATGATTAATGAGTGCCCGGGCGATGGCGACGCGCTGGCGTTGACCGCCAGATAACTCATTTGGCTTGTGATACATGCGCTCGCCAAGATTGACGGCGGTCAGAGCGGCTTTGGCACGCTCAATGCGCTCCTCTGCGGGGGTGCCGTTATAGATCAGCGGCAGTTCAACGTTGTGCAGGGCAGTGGCGCGCGCCAGCAAGTTGAAGGTCTGAAAAACGAAGCCGATTTCCTTGTTGCGGATGCGGGCCAGTTCGTCGTCATTGAGCTCGCTGACCTCGTGGCCGTTCAGCCAGTAACTCCCTTGCGTGGGCGTATCCAGGCATCCGATCAGGTTCATCAAAGTGGACTTGCCGGAGCCTGAGGGTCCCATGATGGCCACGTACTCGTTATGTCGAATGCGGAGGTTCACGCCGCGCAGCGCGTGCACCTGCTCGGCGCCCATGTTGTAAGTCTTCCAGAGATTGTCGACAACAATTACTTCATCCGGCTCCGGCTTGGCCGCCGCGGGCCGGGTCGCCGGACTGGTTGGGGCCGACTCAGTTGAAATCTCGAATGTCATGCACAATCTCCAGTCATTGCAGCAAAGCCGATCTCATCCAGCATTCTTGTTGTTGAACATCGCGGCGTTTTGTTTCGCGCGCAGACTTGGTAGCTGCACTCGATCCAGGATTCCGGCTGCGGGGGTGCAGCCGATGCCGCCTGCTCCGCGCTCTATCATTGATGCGTCGATGCGTCGTCGAGGTTCAGGGTATCAGTTTCATCTCCCGCAGCCTATGTTGCTGAATTTGTCGCTGCCGGAGTTGTATCGCGTTTCACGGTCGCGTCGTTTTTCAATATGCGGAGAATACGATAGGGCCCAGTGATGATTTCGTCCCCGGGTTTGACGCCGCTGGTCACCTCGATATCCGAGGCGCCTGTGATGCCTGTCTGAACAGGAACGAAAATAGCCCGCAGCTTCCGCCCTTCTTTCCTCAGGACAAAAACACCCTGCACCGGCTGCGGTTTCGGGCCGGTGGACAGGCTGGCATTCAGCTTCTTGACGCCCTTCTTCCCGGTGTCGGGAACTTCCATCACCAGGGCTTGCAGCGGAATTGCGACCACGTCATTTTTATGCGCGGTGGTGATCTTGGCGGTTGCAGAGAGGCCAGGGCGCAGTTCGGGAGAAGGATTGTCCAGGGTGACGACGACCTTAAAGTCTTTCGCCTCTTCCGTGCCGGTTGTGCTTTGGCTGGTGGAAACGCCGGTCGATCGAAGCAATGCCTGGTCGCCTACTTCAGTGACGTGACCTTTGAAAACCTTGCCTGGCAGCGCATCGACTGTGACGTCAGCCGGCTGGCCAAGCTGGACGCCGGTAATGTCAGTTTCGTCCACCTTGACTTCGGCGGTCACGACCGACATGTTGGCGAGCGTCATCAAGG
>JBAVUV010000581.1:0-1657 GCA_049696955.1 Candidatus Sulfotelmatobacter sp.
GTGCTGTTGCCAACCGCTCCCGCCGTCACATCGACAGCATTTACTCCCCGATACTCTAGAATCCGAATATCCGGATACGTCGCTGCCTGGCTGAACGTCACCGTCACTGTGTTTGCACCAGCCAAGATATTCGGGGCGTAGTAGATCGACTGCCGCAACGCTGTCCCGCTGGTTGGTCCAATGGCCAGACTGTAGGTATTTCCAGCACTGTCCTTCACCGACTGCACCGTCGCCGTCGTGTCGTTCCATCCCACCACGACCACATTCAAATCCCCGGCCGTCTGTGCCGTCGTATACGCCACCGGCACCGTGGCCGTCGGCGATTGCGGTGTCGCAGAATTCTGCTGCACGAAGCTGATCGTTACCGCACCGTTGTAGGTGAAGCCGTTCGCCAGGCTACCGCTCTGGCCGTTCGACGTAACCGTCACTGTCACCGCGCCCGCACTGCCCGCCGGCGTCGTCGCCGTAATCTGTGTCGCGCTCACCACTACCACGCTTGTCGCAGCAGTGCTGCCAAACATGACTGTCGCTCCCGAAGCAAAGTTCGTGCCAGTGACGGTCACGGCGGTTCCGCCTGATGTTGATCCATTATTCGGCGACACGCTCGTCACCGTAGGAACAACCACATAGGTGTAACCGTTCGCCAGACTCCCAGCCTGCGACCCTGGATTGGTCACGGTAACCGTTACCGCACCAGCGCTTCCCGCAGGAGTCTTCGCAGTAATTTGCGTGGCACTAACCACCACGACGCTGGTCGCGGCAGCGCCGCCAAACGTCACCGTCGCTCCCGAAGCAAAGTTAGTGCCGGTAATTGTTACAGCTGTGCCTCCCGCCGTTGTCCCGGTGCTCGGGCTTACACTTGTCACGGTTGGAACAGCCACGTAGGTAAAGCCGTTTGCCAGACTTCCGCTCTGACCATTCGACGTTACGGTCACTGTCACGGCGCCCGCGCTCCCCGCGGGAGTCATCGCCGTGATCTGGGTCGCGCTCACCACCACCACATTGGTCCCCGCAGCGCTGCCAAACGTCACCGTCGCTCCCGTCGCAAAGTTCGTCCCCGTAATTGTTACCGACGTTCCCCCCGCCGGTGGCCCGTTGTTCGGCGACACACTCGTCACCGTCAGCGTCACCACATAGGTGTAACCACTGCCCAGACTTCCGCTCAGCGACCCCGGATTCGTCACCGTTACCGTCACTGCTCCCGCACTCCCAGCCGGTGTCGTCGCCGTGATCGTCGTGCTACTCACTACCACCACATTCGTCGCCGCCGTAGCTCCGAACGTTACCCCAGCTCCCGTCGCAAAGTTCGTGCCACTGATCGTTACCGCTGTCCCGCCTGCCGTCGATCCACTACTCGGACTCACTCCCGTCACCGTCGGAGGCGCGATGTAAGTAAACCCACTGGTGAGATTGCCACTCAACCCGTTGCTGTTGGTTACTGTCGCTGTCACCGCTCCTGCCGCGTGTGCCGGCGTGGTCGCTGTGATCGTCGTGCTGCTCGCCACTACCACGTTCGTAGCCGCCGTTCCTCCCAACGTCACCGTTGCTCCGGCGGCAAAGTTCGTCCCCGTAATCGTCACCGCCGTTCCACCCGCTACCGGTCCGTTGTTCGGAGACACACTTGTCACCGTGGGGGGTGCAATGTAAGTGAATCCAC
>JBAVUV010000582.1:0-12144 GCA_049696955.1 Candidatus Sulfotelmatobacter sp.
CGCCAGAGTTTCGGGATTCCGTTCGCCTTCGCAACGACCGGGCTCCGGACCGGGATGTTATCGCTTGCCCAGGCCTTTCCAGGGAATCAACTCAGTCACTGTCTGCCAGCATTCTCCGAAAATTAAAATTAAGCGGATTCGCGTCCCACTTTGCGGTTCTCTTGGCGGAACGTATGCAGTTGGTATCCTTCCCCGCGCGGCAAGCACGCACTCACTACAGGCATGAACTGCGCACGCTGACCTACGTTACCCTGGACGCGGCCAACGGTGGGATCGTTCGAAATCTCAACCGCGAAGGCGTGGCAGTGCAAGCCGTGGCTCCGTTGCGGCAGGAGCAGAGGGTTCGCCTGCGCTTCGAGTTGAGATTTCCGCGCCTGCGCGTGGAAACCTACGGACAGGTTACTTGGGCGGGACCTTCGGGCCAGTGCGGCATCCGCTTCGTTGATTTGCCTTTACAGACCGCGCGCCAGATCGATCAATGGATATTCTCCAATCTTCTGGACGGAATCGAGCCCGAGGGAGATCGTGGCAGCTCGATCTTCGGAGCGCTCTCGCCTTCGCTGGCCGGAAGAGAAAATGTTACTGAGCAAAACGACGCCCTTACAGTGTCCGCCGCGGGTCGCCCAGCCATTCGGGTCGAACCTCACTATGCTGCGAGAAATGAGGGAATGTTTCCTGCCCAGCATCGCGAACAGAATCCGGCTGACGAGCCCGACCCGTCTGAGGCGCAACTGAATTGGCTGTCCCGCCCGATCTCCGGGCAGACACTGGCCTGGCTTGTGGATAGTTTGGTGATGATCGCGGGATTGCTGTTGTTCGCCTTGATCTTTCTCTCGATCACTCACGAACTGCCACCGTGGCCGCTCGCGGCAGGGGCCATTTCTTCCGGTGCGGTATTGGTAGGTGCCGCCTACTGGGGCTTGTTCGCGGTGTTTGGAGGAGCCAGCCTGGGGGCCCGTCTGTCCTCGGCATCCGTTTTCAAGCAAGAAGAGGAACCGGATGAGGCGCGCCGCTTCCGCTAAGGAGCTAGCGAGTCGATCATAAAGACTGAAACGGGGTCCCGCCAACTGGAACCAGACAATGAGAGCTAAGAGCAATTTCACCTAACTCGCAAAATATTTTTGCGCCAGCCAAAGCCGCAGGTTCTGTTGTGTCTGCGCGGCAATCTTCACGAAGCGAATCCCGATATTTCCCCGATCGTCGGACCACGCGACTTCCACGTCAGCCTTCACTCCGCAGTTCGCTCCGGGAAGAGCAAAAGACGCACGGACCAGGTCGTTCACATTAAATCGATCGTCGACGCGAACCTGCAGACCGCCCTGGCTCAGGTTGATGAGTTCCGCTTCCACTCGTTTCTGATTGCGTCCGGTGAGTGTGACCGGCAATTCCAGCCCCGTGCGGTGGTAGCGCAAGCGGCCGTCAAGGATCATGTTGCGCGCCGCGGAAAGAGTGCGTACCGCCTGTTCCACGGAAATTGGTTTATCGAACGCAAACATGGCTCCGGTTGTCTGCATATCGGGCCGGCCTTGTGATTTGCCCATGATGACCAGCGGCACAGTGTTGGCGCGTGGAGTTTCGCGCTGCAGTTCGCGAAAAAATTGTCCGGAGCCATTCAGGTCGCAATCAACAATCAGCGCGTCGATTTTCGATTTTGTGAGCCGCGCCAAAGCTCGTTGCGGTTCGCTTTCGACGGCGACATCCATGTGCAAGCCGCCAAGGATACATTCCAGAACACTAACTTCCTGCCAATCGCGCGAAACTACCATCGACGAGAGTGTCATATCTCCACTCTACCCACACCGGTAATCGGGACGTAGATCACTAACGTAATGACCGGCTGCTGGCTACCAGTTTTGGCTTCTCCATCTCTGTGCGACGCCTGGAAACCGGATCTATGCGCCAACAGCTTTGTTCTGGCTCCGATACCAGTCGACCGTTCGCCGCAGTCCTTCTTCGAAATCGACTTTCGGTTTATAGCCAAGATGCTTTTCTGCGAGTGAGATATCAGCCAGCGAATGCTTGATGTCGCCACCGCGTTCCGCGTCATGGAGAGCGGAACCGGAGAACGAAGTGAGTTCCTGAAGTAGCTTGAACGTCTCGTTCAAAGTCACGCGGCGGCCCGTGGCCACATTGAATACTTTTCCGGCCACCTGACCCGCCGGCGCCTTGCAGGCCAGCAAGTTGGCTTCAACCGCATTGTCAATATAGGTGAAATCGCGGCTCTGCTCGCCATCACCAAACATGGTGGGCTGCTGACCGCTGAGCATTTGCGTAATGAACTTTGCCAGCACGCCCGAGTAAGGTGACGACGGATCCTGACGCGGACCAAAAATATTGAAATAACGCAGTGACACCGTCTCCAATCCATAGCAACGGTAAAAAGAAATCATGTAATGCTCGCTGGCCAGCTTAGCCACGGCATACGGAGAAATCGGATCGGGCGTCATGCGTTCGTGTTTCGGAAGTGTGGGAGTATCGCCGTAAGCGGAAGATGATGCAGCGTAAACGACTCGCTTTACCTTTGCGTCGCGGGCTGCGACCAGCACATTCACCGTTCCATCCACGTTTGCCCGGTTGCTTCCGATAGGATCGAGAACCGATTTCGGCACCGATGGAATCGCAGCCTGATGGAGAACGTAGTCCGCGCCCGCGCAGGCGAGCTTCAGGGCATCGAGATCGAGAATGTCGGCCTCTCGAAAATCGATTTGAGTCAGTATCTCGGCGAGATTTTCCCGGCTGCCGGTTGAAAAATTATCCACTCCACGAACTTGTTCTCCGCGCCGCAACAGTTCGCGCGCCAGCGACGACCCAATGAAGCCGCCAATCCCCGTGATCAGATAAATTGCCATAGGATTTCATCATAACCAATCGGCCTGATTGGTTGCGCGCGCAAATCGGCGCGGGGACAGAAACGAAAGTAATGCAAGGAGTGGCGGCTGTCATGAAGGACTGAGAATTTGCTTGCTTACCTTCCCGAACTCTGGCTCTTTCGCAGAATTCGAAAAAACTCTTCCCGGCTCAAAATATGGCGTTCGTCAAAGAAGTTCATTAGCGCCCGCAGAGCGGCGCCTGGATTCGTAATCGGTATTGCCAGGTCTGGAGGCAAGGGGTGTCCGTCTGCATCGGGGATGAGCGCGGCCTTTGTTTCTGCACGCACACCCAAAATCATCGAAGGTCGCGACAGCGAGCGCAACAGTTCGCGCAAACACTCGCGATCCGAATCTGACATGGTGGTGAAAGAAATTCCCATGCCAAGATTGGGATACACGACTCTTACCTCGCCATTGCAATCGACGCGAAAACCGTTGACTTCCATGGTCAATCCCAGCTTTGCGCCCATGCGGAAAGTTGCCATGGCTTCCACATAACATCCGTGCAAACTGATATCCGTGAAGGTTGCCCAGGTCGATACACCGGTGACGATTTCGCGCAAGCGGGCGCTTCCCTGGCAGCGGTATCTAGGGCTCTTCCGCTTCTCATCGCCGGTGGAAATCGCATTTCCCGCCGCGGCCACGCCATTTTTCTGGCTAGGGGAGGGCAGAATGGGCGCGCGAGCCGTCGCCGCTGCAGCGGCCTGTGGCGTGGATTTTTTCAAGGCGGCCAGATATGCCGCACCAGCGTTTTCTTCGTCCGACATAATTGCGGACTCGCCTTCACCGCTTTCCGCTGATCTTGAAGCGGCTCCAGTTCAGGACGCGCGTCCCTGCTAGACTCTATCGGAACTGTTGTCAGGAAAACTTAACCGCGAAAACGGGCTTCGCGCGAAGGGACACGGGCGTTTCCGCAACGGGAAAAATTCAAGACTGGAACGCGGCGGTAGGGAATTCTTCGACCGATTGTCGAATCTTCTTCCATACTTCGTCCCGCCCCGCCCGCGTTTTTGCCGAGAAGGGAATCACGACCGCAGTTGGATAGGCTTTTGCGAGCCCCTGCAGAGCCTTGCCCAACTGGTTATTCGAGAGCCGGTCGCTTTTCGTGGCGATTAGAAGAAATTCACGGCCCGAGGCATTCAGAAAATCTAATAGTTGGCGGTCGCTGTCCTGTGGAGGAACATTCACATCCACCAACGCCAGACATAACGCCAACGTAGGACGGTCGTTTAAGTAAGGCTCAATGAACTTGGGCCATTCTTCTGAGATCTCGCGCGACAGCTTGGCATAGCCATAGCCTGGCAAGTCGGCGAAAATCACTTCTGGCCGGGGCTTTCCGGGCCAGCGCACTTCGAAGAAATTAATACTGCGCGTGCGCCCCGGCGTGGAGCTGGTGCGGGCCAGTTTGGTTTCCACCAGAGTATTGATCACGCTCGATTTGCCCACGTTGGAGCGGCCTAGAAACGCAACCTCCGGAAGGCTGGGAGCAGGGAAGTGCGCGGTATCCGTAGCCGCCGCCATAAATCGAGCCATCACCCTCATGCTTCAGTGTGCAATGGGGTGACGGAATTTGGCAAGCCGGTGGGGGAGCGTCACGGTTCGATTTGAGACTCGTTTCGCCCTTAGGTCTGTGCGCGGGGTTCAGGCGTCCCGCCGGGACGCGTCTGGATTTTGCGGCTTACCCGGCGCTGAAGCGCCGGGCTATTTTCAACTGCCCCGGCGGGGCACGAATCTCTTAGCGGCGACTCTCAGCTCTTGCGGAATTGCTTGCTTAGCGTGAGGGCTTGGTGCTGATAGGACGATCCGATGTTCGTGCCATATATCTTCTCCGGCCTGCTCAACAGCGGCATATAGTTCAGGCGCCCAACCAGTTGCCCGTGTTCCATCAGAAACGGAACCTCGTGCGCCCGAACCTCAAGCACGGCGCGGGTTCCCTTGATATCGTTCGAGCCGTAACCAAAGCCGGGATCGAAGAACCCGGCGTAGTGGATGCGAAACTCGCCATCTCCTTGATCAAGCGGCACCATCTCCGCTGCGAAGTCTGGAGGGACGCGAACCCTTTCCCTGGACGCAAGAATGTAAAAGTCGCCGGGCTCGAGAATTAGGTTTTTATTGGCATTCTGATGTATGGATTCCCAGAACTCCTCGGTTGGATAGAAATCGATCTTGTCGAGAGCAATTGCCGGAGCATATTTTTTGGCCCGATAGGCAATAATTTCGCCCTCGTCGGCGGCCTCCAGGTTGACGGTAATTCTGAGTCCGCGCTCAACCAAGGGCCTGACCGGACCTTCCTCATTCACGTAGACCAGAGGCTCTTCCTTGTCCAGATTTCGAATGGTCTGATCGCCGGAGCGCGGGCTGCCGTGAACGAACCGCAACTGACTGAGCCGCATCCCGGCTCTAATCGCAACCGTGAAGGTACGGGAGACAACCTCCGCGTAGAGTTTGCCTTTGTACCCCGCTACGACTCGGTCAAATTCGGTACTGTAATCGGTAATTAGGCGCGTGAAAATATCAAGCCGCCCGGTGGTGCTCTTGGGGTTGGCTTTGCCGGAGATATTTTCCGGCAGGTTTAGTTCCTCCACCAGGGGGATGATGTAGATGCAATCTCTTTCCAGAACTGGCGCGCCGGTGAGATCGACGCGCGTCATCCGGAGTTGTTTGATTTTGGCGTCCACTGTGCTATTTGGCCCTGGCAGAAAACTCGCGCGAACGCGATACGCGACGTCCCCCAGGCGCAGATCGAGACTTGCCGGCTGGATGTGTTCCGGGTTGATTGCGGGAGTGGCGCTGATGCTTCCGTGGGTGATCAGGTTTTGGATTCCTTGGGAGGGAAGTATTCCGGTGGTCCGGGCTTGCGTCCCTTCGGCTGGTAGTTCCGGCCCGTTTTCGAAAGCAATCTGACTTTGGTTGGATGTGGACATCGTAAGAATTCCCTATTGTAACGCTTCGCGGGGAATAGGGACGATCAGACGGCTTGGCTCGCAGTGGCTCAGATAGTGCAATCCAGAAAACCTTGAACCACGAAGGACACGAAGTAACACGAAGGCTTTGTCTTGTGGATTTTCCTTCGTGCACCTTAGTGCCCTTTGTGGTGGCTTTAAGGTTGCCTCGAAAGCCAGCCTATTGGTGCGCCGTTGGGCTGTCCCCGGTGCTTGAGGTCAGCGGCGCGATTGGGCGCGTAGTTTCTTCCTCGGTTAGAGACGGGAGTGGGGATTCCAGAGCGATTTGCAACACCTGATCCATCGTATCGACGAAATGCATTTTCATCGCATTGCGCAGATTTTCCGGGACTTCGGCAAGGTCTTTTTCGTTGTCGCGGGGCAGGATCACTTCGAAGAGGCCGGCTCGATGCGCCGCCAGTAGTTTTTCTTTGAGCCCGCCGATGGGGAGAACTTTGCCGCGCAGCGTGATTTCTCCGGTCATGGCGAGATCGCGCCGCACCGGAATCTTGCTGAGCGCGCTGGCAATCGCGGTGGCAATGGTAATCCCAGCCGACGGACCATCTTTCGGAATCGCCCCTTCTGGAACATGCACGTGCAGATCAAGAGTGCGGTAGAAATCCCGAGTCAGGCCGAGCCGATGCGCTCGCGAGCGAATATAGGAGAGAGCCGCCTGCGCCGACTCCTGCATAACGTCACCCAGCTTGCCGGTCAGCGTGAGCTTGCCCTTGCCATCGACCACGGTAGCTTCGGTGCTGAGAATGGATCCGCCGACTTCAGTCCAGGCCAGGCCGGTGACCAATCCCACTTCACTCTTTTCATGCGCCAGGGTGTCGCGGAACTTGATGACGCCGAGGAAGTCGGTAACATTCTCGCCGGTGACAGCGATAGTATAGCTTTCGCCTTCTTTTACTACTCTGCGCGCAACTTTGCGGCAGACGTTGCCAATCTCGCGCTCCAGATTGCGGACTCCAGCTTCGCGGGTGTAGGCGCGAATGAGTGTGGTGATGGCATCGTCTGAGAACTTTACGTTCTTCTCGGATAATCCGGCCTGCAGCATTTGCTTCTTTACCAGGAACTGCTTGGCGATTTCAACTTTTTCCTGCTCGGTGTAGCCGTGCAGTCGCAGCACTTCCATGCGATCCTGCAGCGCGGGAGGGATGGTGTGCATTACGTTGGCGGTTGCCACAAAGAAAACCTGCGACAGGTCATACTCCACGTCGAGGTAGTGGTCGACGAACATAAAATTCTGTTCGGGATCGAGCACTTCGAGCAGAGCCGCCGAGGGATCGCCGCGGAAGTCCATTGACATTTTGTCGACTTCATCCAGCATGAAGACTGGGTTCTTGGTGCCGGCCTTCTTCATCATCTGAATGATCTGGCCGGGCAAGGCGCCGATGTAGGTGCGGCGGTGACCACGGATTTCCGCTTCGTCGCGTACGCCGCCCAGAGACATACGAACGAACTTTCGTCCCGTTGCCTTGGCGATCGACATGCCCAGCGAAGTCTTACCCACGCCGGGCGGTCCCACGAAGCAAAGAATCGAGCCTTTCGGATTTTTCACCAACTGCCGCACAGCGAGGAATTCGAGAATGCGTTCCTTGATTTTCTCCAGGCCGTAATGGTCTTCGTTGAGAACTTTCTCAGCGCGCGAAATATTGCGGATTTCCTTGGAGCGCTTCTTCCAGGGTACGGCCAGCAGCCAATCGAGATAGTTGCGCGAAACCGTGGATTCCGCAGACATAGGCGGCATCGCTTCCAGCTTTTTCAGCTCCTGCAGCGCCTTGTCTTTGACTTCTTTCGGCATGCCGGCGGCTTCGACCTTTTTCTTCAGTTCATCGAACTCACTTTTTTCGCCGCGGCCGAGTTCTTTCTGAATGGCCTTAATCTTTTCGTTGAGGTAATACTCCTTTTGCGCTTTTTCCATCTGCCGCTTTACGCGTGACTGGATGGTGCGGTCCACGTTCAGTTTTTCAATCTCGACATCGAGCACGTCGGCGATGCGGTTCAAACGCTCTGACGGATCGAAGATCTCAAGCAGCTCCTGTTTTTCTTCAATGGAAAGTTGCAGGTTGGCAGCGATGATGTCGGTGAGCTTGGCCGGATCTTCCATCCGTACCGCCGAGATCATGGTCTCGTAATTCAGCGCCTGGCAAAGCTTCACGTACTGCTCGAACAAAGTGGTCACGCGCTGCATGCCCGCTTCGATTTGCGCGTTCATCTCAACAGGATATCGGGCCACGCGTACGGAAGCCTGCATGTAGCCATCAGAGTCCGTAGCCTGCAGAAGTCTTCCGCGCTCAATGCCTTCGACCAGAACTTTAATATTGCCGTCAGGCAGCTTGAGGCTCTGGACGATGTTGACGATGGTTCCGACCTGGTAAATCTCGTTCGACTTGGGCTCGTCGATCGAAGCATCGTGCTGCGTCGCCAGAAAGATTTTCTTATCCGCGGCGAGCGCCTCTTCGAGGGCGCGCACACTGGACTCGCGCCCCACCACGAACGGCGTCATCATATAGGGGAAGATGACCACGTCGCGAATGGGCATCATCGGCAGCTTTTTAGTTTCGAATTTTTCTTTGGATGTGGTCACTCAATCTCCCCGGGTTAGTGCTGAATGACGATCGCGGCGCGAAATCCCTACCTACCGTTCGTGTGTTCAGTGTACTACTCTTCGGTGGCCCTTTGGCTATCCGGCCTTTTCCATCATCGAAAGAGATGCATTGCGCTTCTCAACCATCTCCCTGGTGACTTCGAACTCTTTTAGTTTCTTCTGGCTAGGCAGATGGAACATCAAGTCAAGCATCAACTCTTCAAGAATCATGCGCAACCCGCGAGCTCCCACTTTGCGAGCCATAGCTTGACGGGCGACCGCGCGCAGAGCCTCATCGCTGAACTTCAAGCGCACATTCTCGAACTCAAACAGCCTCTGATACTGCTTGACGATGGCATTCTTGGGACGAGTCAGAATCTCGATCAGGGCGAATTCGTCTAAGTCCTCCAACATGCCCATGACCGGCAGGCGGCCGACAAATTCCGGGATCAGGCCGAACTTGATCAAGTCTTCCGGTTGCATCTCGCTGAGCAGTTCGAAGTTGAGCTTGCTGCGCGCGATTACTGCCTCTTCTTTTTCCGCCTCTTCGCCGGCGCGGAAGCCGAGGGACTTTTTCCCGACTCGCCGGCCGATAATTTTCTCGAGCCCGACAAACGCTCCTCCGCAAATAAAGAGAATATTTGTCGTATCCACTGGAGTGAATTCCTGGTGCGGATGCTTGCGTCCACCCTGAGGCGGAACGTTCGCGATGGTTCCTTCGAGAATCTTCAGCAGAGCCTGCTGTACGCCTTCACCGGAAACATCGCGCGTGATCGAAGGATTCTCGTCCTTGCGACCGATCTTATCGATTTCGTCGATGTAGATGATGCCGGTCTGGGCTAGGCTTACATCGCCCTCGGCGGCCTGCAGCAGCTTAAGAATAATGTTCTCGACATCCTCGCCGACGTAGCCGGCTTCGGTTAGCGTCGTGGCATCGACGATGGCGAATGGAACGTCCAGCATGCGCGCCAGCGTCTGCGCCAAAAGCGTTTTACCGGTTCCAGTGGGACCGATAAGCAGGATGTTCGACTTGCTCAGTTCAATCCCATCGCCCGCCGTCTTTTGGCGGTTCATGAAAATGCGCTTGTAGTGGTTATAAACCGCAACCGCCAGCTTCTTCTTGGTCTGCTCCTGCCCGATCACGTACTCGTCCAGGAAGGTCTTGACTTCCTGCGGCTTGGGCAGTTGATTGGGTGTAGCGGCTTGCGGAGTTGCGGTGCGATCATCTTCCAGGATCGAGTTGCAAACTGCGACGCACTCGTCGCAGATATAGGCCCGCGGATAGTCGCTGGGCGACGAGATGAGTTTGGCTACGGCATCCTGCGACTTATGGCAGAACGAGCAACGCAAAATCTCGTCGGAGCCTGACTTGGTTTTCACTCGGCTCTACTCCTTCTCGTTTCGGTATGACGCTGGGTCCGCCTCTTTCGACCCCTACGGGCTTCCGCGCTAAATCCCGAAATGCGGCATCAAGCGCGAAGGCCGATCATACCGCTTTTACGGTCTTATAGATGATATCGTCTATGATTCCGTATTCCTTCGCCTGCTGCGCGTTCATAATGAAGTCGCGCTCCACGTCTTTCTCCACTTTGTCCAGCTTTTGGCCGGTGTGCTTGGAGAGTAACTGGTTTGTAATCTCACGCATACGCAGGATTTCACGGGCATGGATGTCAATATCGGTGGCCTGACCTGACAATCCGCCCATTGACGGTTGGTGAATTAAAATGCGGGAATTCGGCAGCGCCAGTCTTTTCTTGGGCTCACCTGCCGCCAGCAGCAGCGCGGCCATCGAGGCCGCCTGTCCTACGCACAGCGTCATGACATCATTCTTCACGTATTGCATTGTGTCATAGATCGCCATGCCCGCCGTAATCGAACCGCCTGGCGAGTTCACGTAAAGCTGAATGTCTTTCTCAGGATCTTCCTGAGCCAGAAATAGCATTTGAGCGATCACCAGATTGGCGATGTTGTCGTCAATCGGCGTGCCGATGAAAATAATGTTATCCCTCAGCAGCCGGGAATAGATGTCGTAGGCGCGTTCGCCCCGCCCGGTCTGCTCAATTACCATCGGTACCAACATCATTTGCGGATCATTTGGTTTCATTTTTCAACCGGACCTGTCACCGGACCTGCCACACTCCGCCCCGAAACAACCTTCTGCCTGGCTCGGGGAGGGTCGAAAGTGGTCCACGTTTTTACTAAATCACTACGCGGACTGGTGATAAAGAAAATCGAGGGTCTTCTCGCTGCGGATTCTCATTCGGATTCTATCGAGGCCCCCATCCTCTGTCAAACGCGCTCGCACCGCTTCTGATGTTTGTTTTGACTGTTTTGCCAACGCGTCAATTTCCCGGTTCACTTCTTCGTCGCTGACTTCGATTTTTTCCAAATCCGCAAGGCGCTCGAGCAGCAGGGAAGACTTTACGTCGCCCACCGCCTGCTCCCGCTGGCCGGCCCGGAGCCGAGGAAGATCCATTTTCTTCAAGTCTTCCATCTTCATGCCCTGTGCCGCCAGAGCCCGCAGGCCGCGCTCCAGGCGCAGATCGATCTGGCGATCGATCAAAGATTCCGGCACTTCAAAATCATTACGTTTCACCAGTTCAGCCACCAGCTTATCTTTGGCCGTATGCTCCGCCACCTGACGCCTTTCGGTTTCCATATTCTCGCGGATCTGCTTCCGCACCTGGTCGAGATTGGTAAACTCGCCTAACTCTTTGGCGAATTCGTCGTTGAGTTCGGGGAGGCTCTTCTGCTTGATGCCATTCACCTTCACTGTATAAATAAAGGTCTTGCCCGCCAAACGCTTGTCGGCGATATCTTCCGGATAGCTTACGTCGAAGGTCCGTTCGTCGCCGGCGGAAGCGCCGGTGAGGTTCTGGGTAAACTCCGCCACCGTATTCTTGCCGCCGATTTCGATCAGCACATCATCCATGTGCACGGGATTGGCGCTGGCCTCCTTGACGTCGTTGCCGTCCTTGGGACGTCCGTTCATGGAGGCTTGGGCGAAGTCGCCTTGCGCGAGCGGGCGTCCTTCTACGTCTGTGTAAGTGGCCCGCTGTTCCAGAACATTGGTGAGTGCTCGTTCGACTTCCTCGTCAGTGACCACGATGTCCGGCTTGTCGGCGCGAAGCTCTTTGTAGCCCTCGACCTGGATTTCGGGCAGGACTTCGAAAGAGGCTTTGAAGCGCAAGGGCTCCCCATCGTGGAAATGCAAGTCGGTGATGCGGGGTTGTGAAACCGGGATGAGCCCTTGTTTCTCCGCTTCCTTGCGGAAATAGCGGGGAGCCAAGGCCTCGATCACGTCATTTTTCAGGCCATCGCCAAAACGCTGGCGGATAATGGAAGCCGGTACATGCCCGGCGCGAAAGCCCGGTAAACGAGCACTCTTCTGGTAGCGCTGGATCTGCGACTCAGTTTCGCGGGTAACTTCCACAGCGGGAATCTCAACCGAAATTTCCCGTTTAATGTCTTTCTTACTGTCGGTTTTGCTCGTGTCCGTTTTTGCGGCGTCAGTAGTCTCTGTAGGGCTCACGTTTTGCCTTTCACCAACCGCAGCATCCGGGACCAGGACGTCGGACCGAACTCATACGGCGTTCATTTGAGTGTAAAGATAGAAGGAGAGCACCGTCAAACGAATGAACGAACTCAGAGGTAGCTTTGACTTGCAGTTTTCACGATGCCGGCGGCGGGCGTGTTCTTAGTCAGGGGCAAATCTGTCGCAGCGCAACCAGCAGCGAGT
>JBAVUV010000583.1:0-9210 GCA_049696955.1 Candidatus Sulfotelmatobacter sp.
ATCCGACAAATACAGTAGCGGAGAAAACAATCGCCACGCTGGAAGGCGTAGACGCGGCTCTCACGTTCGCCTCGGGTATGGGCGCCGTCACAACTACACTGATGGCGCTGCTCAAGGGCGGCGACCATGTCGTGGCGCAACGCGATATCTATGGTGGCGTAAACAAGTTTCTTTCGCAATGGCTGCCGAAGATGGGCATTGAGACAACTTTCGTCGATACGATCGACTATGAGCAGCACGCACGCGCGATTCGTCCTACCACAAAGTTGCTTTATCTGGAGTCGCCCACCAATCCAACCTTGCGCGTGGTGGATTTTAAGAAGGCTGCAGCGCTTGCCAGGCAGCACAAGCTGCTCAGCATGGTTGACGCAACGTTCGGAACGCCTATCAATCAACATCCGGCGGAATTCGGCATCGACCTGGTGATGCATTCGGGTACGAAGTATCTCTCCGGCCATACCGACCTGATTTGTGGTGTCGTGGCCGGGCGGCACGAACTGATGGAGAGAATTTGGGAGACGCGCACGACGCTGGGCAACTGTATGGATCCGCACGCTTCGTGGATGCTGGTGCGCGGACTAAAGACACTGGCGGTGCGTGTGGCGCGGCAGAACGAGAATGCACAACGGGTAGCGGAATTTTTGGCGGACCATGCCAAGGTGAGGAGTGTGAATTATCCGTTTCTCGAGCAGCATCCGCAATATGCTTTGGCGCGCGCGCAGATGCGCGGTGGAGGCGGCATGGTTAGCTTCGAGGTCGACGGTCCAGGTGAGGACGCGCGCCGGGTGAGCGAGGCGATGCGCTTGTTTACGCTCGCGCCCAGTCTCGGCGGAGTGGAATCGCTAGTATCGATTCCGGTATTGACTTCGCACGCGATGATTCCCGCCACCGAGCGCGCCAAGATGGGAGTGACCGAACAGTTGATCCGCCTATCTGTCGGCATTGAGAATGCGGACGATCTGATCGCGGACTTGGAACATGCTCTGGAGGCTGTAGCCGCGCCGCAGCAGGTACAGGTAGGCTAGCAATCCCAGCTTTGCCAAGCTGGATTGCAGTTCTCGCCCCGCCGTCGCAGAAATTAGAAAATAAACTTCAGCGCGAGCTGCATAATGCGCGGCAGGTGCGTGCCGGCGGAACGCAGGTAGCTGCTGCCGCCGCACGTAGGATCTCCAGCCGAGTTGGTGGCGCCGCCGTAGCACGCGATTTCATTCGAATCTGTTCCCCGGCCTGCATTATTGGCCGCTGATCCGGCATCGCCTCCCAGCCAGGTGTATTCCACGTGATTGAATACATTGAAGGCTTCCGCACGGAATTCGAAATACGTGCCTTCCGTTACCGGGAAATGCTTGATCAGCGCCATGTCGAAATTCGTCCGCCAGGGATTGCGCAGAATGTTTCTTCCGGCATCGCCGAAGGTGAGTCCGGTCGGCAGCACGAACACATCCGGATTGTAGAGAAGAGGACCAAATCCGGAGAGTGGGCCTGCCAGCGGGCTACTCGAAACTCCCTGCTTCGGATTGCCAACCAGGTCGGGATACGAGCCGGCGGTGGAAAATCCGTTGCCCACGCCCGCATTGTCGGCGGTAGCGTTAAAGCCCCCGTTATAAACACTGAATGGGGAGCCACTCTGAATCAAGGTGATCCCAGACCATTGCCACGCCCCCAAGAATGTGTGCGTCAGTCCTTTTCCTTTGAAGAACGGGAAATCGTAGACATATGCGATGGTAAAGTTATGCCGCTGATCGAAGTTAGAGCTGGCCCGGTAGGCATTGAGGTTGTAGGAGTTTACAAATCCCGTGTCGTTTTGATCGGAAGAGTCGTCGATGGAATGGCTATAAGTGTAGGCTGCGTTTAATTCCAAACCCCCAATGGCATGCCGCAGCGAAAGTTCCAAAGCGTTGTAGTTTGAGGATCCGGTTTGGTCCTTGCGCTGGATGCTGCCGATACCGAGGTAGGGTCGGAAAAAACTAGCGTTGTTGCCGCACGCAACGAACAAATTGGTTGCCGCACCCGACGGAGGTCCGCCGTTCTTTCCAGCAACATAAGGAACCGGTGTCCCGTAGGAGGTTACAGCATTCGTCGGAACACCGTAAGCGTCGGGCGTATCGACACCGTTGCTTATATTGCTACAGTCTGATGCGCTTATGACTTGCCCCGGCGCATAGGGATTTTGACTCGGTGCGACAGGATACATCTGGTTGTATTCATAAGACCGGGTTAGATGCACGCCCGCACTTCCGACGTAGGAAACGGTGGCAATCGTGCTCTTACCGATGTCGTGCTGCACGTCGACATGCCACTGTTGCATGTAGGGCCAAATCGCCTTATTTGGAAGCGATACGAACTGCAATGGGGTAGTCGTGGCGCCGGATACGCCTAGAAGACTCGAATTTAAGCAGGCATAACCCGAAGTCGCGCCACAACTGGCACCCGACAACGGAAAAGGAATACTGGTGATGGGCGTACTCTTGCTTTCGTACTCCAGAGATTCCGTATTGGATTCATTGCCGTTGGTGTGCTCGAAGAAAATTCCGTAGCCACCGCGAATGGCCCACTTCCCGTCGCCTTTTGGATCAAATGCGAAGCCTATGCGCGGCGCAGGATTAAACCATTTGTTCTTCAGGCAGCCCGCGGGGACGCCCGGCGTCACTCCGCAGTCGACCCATCCGTTGTAAGGGTTTCCAATCACCAGACCGGTAGCAGGATCGACGCTGCTGGCACCTGCCACATAAAACGAGGGATCGAAATTCCAGGCCAAATTGTTTTTCTCGCGATAGGTGCCAAAGAAACTAAGCCGCAAACCAAGATTCAGGGTGAGCCGCTTGGTGGCGTGCCAATCGTCCTGGAAATAGGTTTCGTAGATGTTGTATTCCTCGTGCATCTTGAGCGCTGCACCCTCCTGGGTGTAGCCTCCGACGTTACCGAGCAGAAGATCGGCAAAGGCGTTCCCGCTTGTAACCGCGCTCGTGTTGCTAAAAGTCAACAGCCCATTCACACCGTACCCCGGCTGCGGGATCTCATTCTTATGCGCGTTCACGAAGTAGGCCCCGAACTGAAGATTGTGTGCGCCAATGATTTTGGTCACATTGTCCCGGTAAGTGAACGTTGGGTTTGAGTTCAGCGGCCCCTGGGGAACATAGCCTGGATCCTCGGCGAAACCGCCACCGTACTCTCCGCCGGAAATGCTAATTCCAGGAACTTTGCCGCCGTAACCGTTGTTATAGAGCCCAATCGCAGGAAATCCACTGGGACGCTGCCAAGCCCCGGTCAGGTTCGTGCTGATGTGGTCGGTGGTGTAACTGGCGACAAATTCATTCAAAAGAGTTTGGGAGATGTTGGCCGTGATCCGCGCCACCATGCTGACGCCGGGGTTGTTGAAGTTCGTCTGAACCGTAGGAAAACTGGTGCCACTGGTCCACAGTGGAACAGGATACTGCTGATTCCAGGAGTCGTGGATGTAGCGGAAGCTTGCGCGAACTTTTTCGCCGATGTTCTGATCGACCTTAAACAACTCCTGCCGCCAGTGCGTGGGCAGTGTGGGTGTGGCAAACCAAGTATCAAGAACGCCTGCTCCTAGAGCGCCTGACGAGATATTTGGTTCGGGAATCATTGCTAGTAGGGCTTGATTGATCGAAGCATTCGCGGCATAACCCGGGACGACGTTGAGATTCGGCGTGTAGCCTTGGCTGTTGGTATAACCCGGAACAATAGGGCAGTCGCTAAAAGAGACTGGGGTTGTAGAGGCGTTAGGACAGTCGTCGGAAAAATCTCCCCCTCGTTCGGCCAGGGTCGGAACCGCCGTTGAGGAAAAGAATCCAGATGCAGGAGTTAGTTCGCGGCGCCATTCCTCTGACCAGAAGAAAAATGTTTTCTGCCTGTCCGCGTTGTAGTGTCCGGGAATGTAAACGGGGCCGCCGATGGTGAAACCGAAATCGTTTTTCTTGTAGGCAGGAACGGAACTCAGGAATTCCGGAGTGGCATTGAAAGCGTCATTGCGCAAGAACTCGTAGGCATCGCCGTGGAAGTGATTCGTGCCCGACTTGGTTTCCACTTCAACCGTACCGGAACCGTTGCGGCCATACTGCGCGCCATATTCGGAGGTCAGCACTTTCACTTCGGCGATCGCATCGATGCTGGGATAGACGTTCAGCGTCGAGTTGCTGCCGTTATCGAGGGCGTCGCCGCCATCGATTTCAAAGTTGTTGTATTCCGTTCGGCCACCATTGATGCTGAACGCGACGGTGGAAGCGCCCGGCTCTCCTTCGTCCGCGCCGGATTGATCGGTGACGCCGGGAGACAGTGCCACCAGTTGGGTGAAATCTCGCCCATTCAGCTCAAGCTGGCTAATCTCTTTGCCGGTGACGGTATTGCCCAAGTCGGAGGATTGGGTTTCCACCTGGGCGACGTCCGAGCCTTGAACCACAACCTCGGTACTGATCGTGCCCACTTCCAGCGCCACGTTCACACGTGCTTTCTCCGCAACCCGCAGCACTACACCCTGCGCCTCGTATTTCTTGAAGCCCGGCGCAGTCACTATCAAGTCATAAGAACCGATGGGCAATGAACTGAACAGGAAGTCGCCCGTGTCATTGCTGGCGCCGGTGCGGTTGATGCCGCGCTCGGAATTCTTAACTACGATTTGCGCCTTGGGAACGGCGGCGCCACTCGCATCTGTGACGGTACCTGTGAGGGAGGCGGTGTCCTGGGCCCAAGCCGAAGCGCCCAGGACGACTGTCAACAACAGAATTCGCACCGGCACGCGATCAAATTTCATGGTTGAACCTTCTCCCTGCGTGCGCTAGCTTGCGCTGCACAGCTCTTTTGCCTGGTTCCATAACCCGATTGAACGTTCTCGCCGGAAGCGGGCAATTGGGCCCGCGGAGTTTATTAAAACGTATGAATAGTGCTTTTATATGACATCTGCTGTCAAGAAAAAAACGCAGGGCGAGGCGATTTGGACTCTAGAGCAGACTGCGGGTCGACTCCCGAACCACCAACTCGGGAACGACTTTTCGGTGGTGAGCTGCGACTTCGCGTTTTTCCAGCACGGCCTTGATGCCTTCGATCACGATGTCCACCGCGCCCGAACCCATCGCCGTCATGGGCTGGCGCACCGTGGTGAGCGGAGGAGTACACAAAGCGGATGCCGCAACATCGTCGAAGCCGATGACCGAGCAGTGCTCCGGAACTCTGAGGCTACCCTTGCTCAAGGCGCGGATGGCGCCGAAGGCTGTCATGTCATCGAAGGCGAGGATCGCCGTAAACTGGCGCTTCTGCTTCAGCAGATCCTCGGTGAGTTTTTGGCCCATCTCAAAGCTGGAGAGAGGATCGCGCGACTCTGGCAAGTCAACGATCAAACGCGAATCGAGCTCCAGACCGCATGCTTTGGCACAGGTACGGATCCCCCGCCAACGCGGCGAACTATCACCAAGAGTTTTCGGGCCACGGATAAATGCAATTTTGCGATGACCGAGGGAATGCAAATATTCGAGCGCGAGGTAGCCGCCAACTTCATTGTCGACGATCACGGAGCTCATGGCGTCGCCCTTCAATTCGCAGCCGATGATCGCGGTCGGAATGCTGCTCTTCTCCAGGTCAGCCAACAAGTTGATATCGAGAAAGAGCCAGTTGGCCAGCACAACCAGGCCTTCGATGCGGCGGTCGAGCAGCATTTCGAGATAACGTTCGAAACGGCTGCGTTCATTGTGCACATCCGTGAGGATAGGCAAGTAGGAGGCTTGATAGAGCGTGTTTTCAATGCCGCGCAATACCAGCGTGCAGTAGGGATCGGTCATGTCAAATACCATGACGCCAACCGTATGGCTGCGCTTGCTGCGCAGCGCGCGGGCAAACTGGTTGGGACGATACCCCAGCTTTTCCGCCGCGCGCTCAATCCGTTTCTTGGTAACAGCGGGGATATAGCGTGCCAGCGGCGCGTCATTCAGCACAATCGAAACCGTAGTGCTGGAGAAACCGCTCTCTTTCGCTACATCACGAATCGTAACCATCGACGAGTTGACCTGGGATTGGCGCACCCACAAAGTGCTAACCGCATTCCGTCCGCTTGAATTCACGCGGGGGTTGGCGGACACTACAGCAGAGAGTGAGACCAGTGTCAAGCGCTCAACAACGATCGGCAGTTTTGTTCAAGCTTTGGCTTGGCTGGGCGTTCGCTGCATTATCGTGCCAAATCCTGTGGCCGCAAGCGGCAGCCATGCAGCGAAACTCCGCGCCGGTGGCCTCCTCTGGCGCGGCTGCAGATCCAGCGCAGATTTTCTTACAGGGCCAGGAAGCCTTGAAGCAAAACCGTCTGGCCGAGGCGGAGCGCGATTTCCAGCAAGTGCTGGCGGCAAATCCTGAAGCGGGCGGCGCTTATGCAAACTTGGGTGTGGTCTATATGCGGCGCAAGCAATGGTCGAAGGCTTTAGAAGCGCTGAACCAAGCCCAGCATCTGATGCCTCAAGTGGCGGGAATCCGGCTCAATATTGGCCTTGCCTATTTCCGGCAGAACGAATTCCTGAAAGCTATACCTTCTTTTGAATCGGTTGTGCGCGACCAGCCAGGCGCCTTGCAGCCGCGCCACCTGCTGGGCCTCTGTTACTTTTTCACGGAGCGCTGGGCCGATGCGGCCAACACGCTTGAACCTCTGTGGGAGCAAAAGTCAAGCCAGTTGAGTTACCTGTATGTGCTTTCCATCGCGGCGCACCGCGCCGGGCAAAAAGAGTGGGACGAAAGGGCGACGGCCCAGCTGGTTAAGACTGGCGAAGGTTCGCCTGAATTCCATTTATTTATGGGCAAAGCTCACCTTAACCTTGAGCAATACGATTTGGCGTTGGCCGACTTTCAATCCGCGGAAAAGGCGAATCCGAACTTGACCTTCGTTCACTTCAACTTGGGATTAACTTACCTAAAGAAACAAGACTATGAACATGCTCGAGATGAATTTCTGAAAGATGCCGCTGTGGAACCCGATCTTGCCTTTAATTACGACGAACTCGGAGATGTCTACAGCCTGATGCAACAATATAGCGATGCGGAGAACGCCTACCGGGAGGCTCTGCGGCGCGACCCGCGGCTGCTGAATTCCTATGTGGGACTGGCCAAAGCCTACCAGCATACGCAAAATTACCCGGCAGCCTTGAGCGCGATCGATTCCGCCGGAAAAATCGACCCGATCCGCACCGATATTCATTACCTCAGAGGACAAATATTGATCCATCTGGGACGCAAAGAAGAGGGGCGGAAAGAACTGGAAACTTCGGTCCGCATCGATAACGAACGCCGCACTGAGCGCCAGAAGCAGGTGGAAAATGGCACGGTCCCGTCTCCTGAGCTTCTTGAAGATGAGCAATAGAGAACAGTAAGTACCCGCAACAAAATGCTTAAATAGTTGCAACTTTCCACACTGCCGCACCAACCAACCCTTGGTGAATCCCAGCGGAGAAATGACCCTATGAATCGCAAACTCAAAATCGCTGCAATCGTGGTTGGCGCTTTGATCCTGATCGTGATCATAGTTCCGTTCTTTATCAACGCTAATTCCTTCCGACCGAAATTGGAATCCGAGTTGAGCTCTTCCCTCGGGCGTCAGGTGAAGGTTGGCAATTTGTCACTGTCGCTGTTTTCGGGCTCGGTGAAAGCAGACGACATCTCGATCGCGGACGATTCCGCCTTCAGCCAGACGCCGTTTGTACAGGCTAAATCGCTAAAGGTAGGCGTGGAATTGATGCCGCTGATTTTTTCCAAGGCGCTGAATGTGACCGACCTCACCCTCAACCAGCCGGAGATCAATTTAGTGCGCTCGCAGGATGGCGAGAAGTGGAACTTTTCCAGCCTGGGCAATCAAAGCGCGACGGCCGCGAACAGCCAGCCGGCCAGCGGCAACACATCCGCTTCGAGCAATCCAAACCTGTCAATAGAAAAACTTGAAGTAAGCGATGGGCAGATGACGGTTAGCCGCGCCGGATCTTCGGAGAAACCGCGGGTTTACGACAAAGTCAACATCACAATGAAGAAATTTTCTTTCACGAATTCTTTCCCCTTCACAATGACTGCTACCTTGCCCAGTGGAGGGACTTTGAAACTGGATGGTGCCGCCGGACCCATCAATGCCGGTAACGCCGCCCAGACTCCGCTGCAGGCTAAGATCGAGGTTCACGGGATGAATCTGGCGTCATCCGGCTTTATTGATCCGGCGTCAGGAATTTCTGGCATCGCTGATTTTGTGGGCACGATTACGTCGGACGGTCATGAAGCTAAAACGAGCGGCACGCTTACTGCGAATAAATTGCAGGTGGTGCCCAAGGGAGCTCCGTCGGGAAAGCCGCTGCAGGTGAGTTATGCCGTGACTTACGATCTTGCGAAGGAAACCGGCACTTTGACCCAGGGCGATGTTACCGCGGGCAAAGCCGTAGCGCACCTCTCGGGAACTTACGACACCCAAGGAACTACCACTACAGTTAATTTGAAACTGGACGGCCAGAACATGCCGGTGGACGATCTCGAGGCCATACTGCCGGCAGTGGGCGTAATTTTACCTCCCAGCTCTAAGCTGAAGGGCGGTACATTGGCGGTCGATTTTACGATTGTCGGGCCGGTGAATAAGCTGGCCGAGACCGGAACCGTTCGCATGCAGAACTCTGCCCTGGCGGGCTTCAGCCTGGGTTCGAAGATGTCAGCTCTTTCTGCGCTCGGTGGCAAGGGTGCAGGCGAAAAAGACACAACCATTCAGAATTTCAGCGCTAACGTGCATGCGACTCCGGAGAGCACACGTGCTGACAACATTAACCTCGTCGTTCCCCCGCTAGGCACAGTCACCGGAGCGGGGACCGTAAGCGCCAGCAATGCTCTCGATTTCAACATGAAAGCCGATGCTATCCCTTTCTTAATTCAGGGAACCACGTCCGATCCAAAATTTGTTCCGGACATGAAGGGCATGGCCGGCAGTGTCGTGAACGGCGCGCTCGGCGCAGCCAAGAAGGGCGCGAAGAATCCTTTGGGCGGGGCTACAGGTCTGCTCGGAAAAAAACCCTAACCAACCTCCAGATTCGTTTTTCTGGCGAAATGAGAATTGTCCTCTCCGGGCCGCCACGGTTTTCGGCGGGCGCACGGCCGCGCTAATTCCCTCTTCTGCACATCGATGGTCACTTTAGTAACTTGCCTGCAACGGTATCTAAGTTGCTATCTTGGAGTTCGTTGACAACCCCAGGG
>JBAVUV010000584.1:0-2524 GCA_049696955.1 Candidatus Sulfotelmatobacter sp.
ATCTTTTGTGCCCACGTTTTCCGGGAAGAGCACCGAAATGTCGGTGTTGCGGAAACCTGCGGCTTTCAGGGCATCCACGCCATTTTCAACGCTCGCGTACTCGGGATAAATTCCAAACACTGCCGTATTTTTTCCTGCCATAGTGAATCCTCCTTAAGGATGCTTGCCGGTTAATGTTTCGGTTGGACATCGATTTCGTTCGTCACTTTATCTGCGCCCGCAACCTCTGCCGCCTTTGCTTCGACTGCTTTCTTTTCTTCCTCGGAGCGCACCGGCCCCTTGAGCGTGACCATTCCGTTTTGCGTGATGACTTTCACGTTATGGCCGTAGGTGGAGAGCGACTTGTCGCTGGTGATGGACTTGCGAATCTGCTGGGTGATCTCGCGGTCCGACCGGTCTGCCTTTTGCTGATCCGCAGTCGCTTCGTTGGAGTTGCGGTCCTGCTGGTTCATCCTGGTGTTATCGGCCTGCGGCGTCTGGTCCGTTGTTTGTTGGACACCGGGTTGTTGAGCGCCGGTTTGTTGAGCAGCGGCCTGTCGAGGGCCGACCACGGCCCAACCACTGCCCATGAGAAGGGCGGCGAACAGTGCGCCGCGAATTGTTACTTGAGAAGCGAGCTTCATGACGAATCCTCCGGTAATTCCAGTCGTTTGGAGCTGTCGTGCTTAAATCTGTGCTTTTGGGCACAGCTCAGGCTGGCGAATGGCTTTCGAAATGCCTTCGAGCTGGCCCGTTAATTTTCTTGAAGACCTAGCGGCCTTCCGTACCGGTTGAGGCTCGCGTGGAGAAACGTTCCCGCACCCGGTCGCCGATATCCTGCACCTTATCGCCGATCTGGCCGCGGATTTCTTCGCCACTGGCGGGGGCAAACAATAAAGCCGCGCCGACGCCCACGCCGACACCGGCCACAAAAGTAAGTACGTTGCGGACGGTGTGATCGTCGCCAGAATACATATCTTCTGCCTGGTCGCGCAGATCCGAAACCCGATTTGACACCCGGCCTACGCCATCGGCAACGCGGTCCCGCACATCGCTTGTGAAGCTGTTCGTCTGATCCAGGAAGTAAACTGCCGTCTTAAGAATCGATCGAATCAAGTTGTTCATCAGGGTCCACCTTTCATCTCTCTAATCGAATTAAACCTGTCTTTCACTACTTAGTTGCCGAAAGAGGGGTAAGGGCTTGCGGCAAAATGCACGCACGCACGATTTAGGCGTAACTCGTGCGTTAGGAGCAGGTTCGGAGTTTTCCAGTGAAATAAAAGATTGAAAAACCCAAGGCAATGAGGGCGCAATTCGTTCAACGCAATCATGCAGAGAACGCATGGTGCAGAGAGCGCATGGTGCAGAGGAAGTCGGCAACCACCGCAAATAAGCGGCACTCGCGTTGCCGGAAAGTGCGTTCGTGTTGCCGGTGCCACATTCTTGTTGGTGCGCACAAAACTTTGCGGGCTCAACAAAAAATCTTACAAAAATATCCGCATCAGCTCGGACTTAGATCGTTCTCAAAGAGTACGTTCAATACACAAACAATATAAAAATTAATGGAGGAAACGTATGCCTATGCAACCCCAAGAGCAATCAACCCTCAATGTAAAACTCGTTCACTTCACAAAACAAAACTCGCCAGATGAGCCGGTGCAGGTAGCGTTCGCGGTTACCGATGATCAAGGGAAGGAAGAGATCATCACCGGCGAAGTGCCCTACACGTACGACCTCTTCCATCTCTTTCAGGACAACGGCTGGTTGAACATCCGGCGAGGCGTTGCCTCGATTCGCGAGAGCCGCACGCAACAGCGTCGGGCGATGTCAGCATAGCCAGGCAGTTTGAATGCGCTGGAGCCCCAGCACGCCTGGGGTTCCAGTTGCTGCTGTTTTTATTGGGCTTAATGTTGGTTTGGTCCTGGCTGGACTTGCGCTCAATCGAGGCTTCGGAGCGGGGCAGGATCGGAAGCTTTACGGACGCAGCCGGCTACGCCCCAGCTCCCTGGCTTTGGAACTTCACCTCAACCAGCCGCCGGTCCTCGTCGGACACTTTGAACATGGCGCGCGGTTTCAGGTTCATGTAGCTGGCGACGAACACCTCAGGAATCTGACCGATGCGTGTGTTGTAAGTGTTGACGTCGTCGTTGAAAAACTCGCGGCGATCCGCGATGCGTTCTTCCAGTTCGGTGATGCGCATTTGCAGCTTCAGGAAATTGTCATTCGCCTTGAGCTGGGGATAATTTTCTACCACGGCAAACATGCCGCGCAAGGCGACGGTCATCATCAAGTCTGCCTGCGCCTTCTGCCCGATGCTGGCAGCATTCATGGACGCGGCGCGGGCTTGCGTGACCGCGAGCAGCGTCTGCTGCTCGTGCTGCATGTATCCCTTCACGGTCTCAACCAAGTTGGGGATCTCGTCGTGACGCTGCTTGAGCAGCACATCGATGTTGGCCCAGGCGCGGTCGTTATCGTTACGCAACCGCACCAGCTCATTGTAGAGAATGACTATGTAGACGAGCACTCCCACTACAAACAGCAGAAA
>JBAVUV010000585.1:0-2403 GCA_049696955.1 Candidatus Sulfotelmatobacter sp.
ATACCTACCAGGTCCAATCTGTCCTGGGAGAAATAGACGCTGCTGTGGCCCAAGCCTCGCGTGCCCGCAACAGCTATGTTGCCAGCGGAGATGAAAATGTATTGCCCTCTTTCGAAGCGGCTATTCCCGGAGTTCATCAAAAGTTAGCCGAAGCAAGAAAGCTGACGGAAGATAATGCCCGCCAGCAGGAACTGTGCACCCGTCTGGAAGATCTGACCATGCAGCGCCTCGGCCTCTTCCGCCAGGCCATCGCTCTTGCCAAAGCCTCTCCGGGAAATTTCGCCGGTCAAAGCGAGATCGCCCATCAGGACCTCGCTCTTTCTTTCGAGAAAGCTGCTGTCATGCAGGATATGCGCGACGAAGAGCAACGCCTGCTCAAGATACGAACGATCAGTTCAAACCGTTTCTTCTCGTTGACCGTCGCTACCTTGGCCATCAGCTTCGTCTTGTCCCTGGTCTTGTTCTCCATTCACTACCGGCTTCTAACCACCGAACTCGAAGCCCGCGCCCAGGCCGAGGCCGCGGCCCGCGAGAGCGAGGAATCTCTGCGTCATCTCACCTCCCGCCTGTTGCAAATGCAGGATGAGGAGCGCCGCAGGTTTTCCCGCGAACTGCATGACAGCCTGGGCCAGTATTTGGCGGGCGTAAAAATGAATCTGGAAATGTTTGCCCGTACCCACCCGGCGGCTGAACTTTTGGCCGCAATTCAGCTTCTCGATCAATCCATTGCTGAGACGCGGACCATCTCTCACCTCTTGCATCCCCCACTTCTGGATGAAGTCGGCTTCTCTTCCGCCGCCCGCTGGTATGTTCAGGGTTTTTCCGAGCGTAGCGGCATCGACGTCAAGCTGGATATGCCCGACGATCTGGGACGGCTTCCCAAAGATTTCGAGCTTGGACTTTTCCGCATATTGCAGGAGAGTCTTACGAACATTCACCGGCACTCCAAAAGTGCCAAAGCTGACGTCCGGCTGCAGTCATTACCAGGCGAACTAATTTTGCAAGTGAAGGATTATGGCAGCGGCATTCCTCAGGATTTGCTCAAAAGGTTTCGCACCAAAGGTGCCGCTTTCGGCATTGGCTTATCCGGTATGCGCGAGCGCGTGCGCGAACTCCATGGTCACTTGGACATTCAGTCCAGTCCCACGGGCACGCTGATCTCAGTCACGCTCCCGCTCGTGGCGGCGGGGGTGCGGCAACCCCCGTCCACCGTGTCCATGAGCTCGCCCTCTTAACGATTGCTGTTAAGAAAGTGCCGGCACCAGGGGAGAAACCGACAAATGACGGCGGCGCTTTTCCTCTGCCGTGCCCCGCTTCCGCCCAATGCGTTTTTTACCCGAGGCTAACAACTTTCTCATCTTGAGTCTGGCCTTGTGCAGTTGCGATTTAGAATTGCCAATCGAACAGCTCAATTGCTCCGCAATCTCGTGGTGCTCGTAGCCTTCCACTTCGTGCAGTATAAAAATCGCCCGGCAGCCTTCCGGCAATTCGTTCGCCGCCTGTGTTAAAGCCAGGCGATCAACCGCACCCATCAGCTTGTTGTCGTCTCTTCCAAATTCGCGCGGCACCGGTGAGTAATCCAGATTGCCCGGCTCATCGAGCGAAACCTCGCGCAGATGCCGTTTGCGCCGCGTCATCAGCACGGTATTCACCACCACCCGGTAAATCCATGTCGAGAATGCGGAGTCTCCCCGAAAGCTGCGAATTCCTCGGAAGATTTGTATAAAGGCGTCTTGCATCAGATCTTCGGCATCCGCCACATTTTTGGTCATTAACAGACAGGTTGAGTAGACGCGCCTCTTATGCGATTCGAAAATGGCAGCACAAGCGTCTGGATCTCCATCTTGCGCGCGGGTGATAAGCTCGGAATCGGTTTTCAGTTTTTTTGTTCCCGGGATAGTCTTTGTTTCAGGAACCAGCGTTGTGGCGGAAACGGCGTAAGCGCTCACGGGGAAGTCCTTTCTTTTGCGTAGTTGCCGCGGGCGCGGACGGCATCAACGTCAATTAAGAAGATAGGAGCCCGTTTCTCAACTAGCTATGGGGTGGTAGCTGTAATTACCGGTAGGTCGCACCCTAAGGCTGCATACTACTGAAGTCGCACAAGGAATCTAGCCAGAAGCTCTACGGTCATTTTCTTTAGCGCTTCGCCGCGTCGAAATGCTTTTCTGCGGGCGGGTGCTCGTCCTTATGCCCAAAGTCCAGGCCAAAGTGTGGCTCCGATTCCGTCCCGGTAATCTTCACCGGAACCTCCGTGCCCGCCCCATCCTTGCTGAAGAATTTATCCACCGGCTTGAGCAGAATCGATTTCCACCCCGTGGTCATCTGCGACAACTTCGCATCCAGCCGGGCCGTCCCGCGAAGGTCAAAAGTCCGTCCATCCAAACTGTAATCTCCCGCCAGATC
>JBAVUV010000586.1:0-1658 GCA_049696955.1 Candidatus Sulfotelmatobacter sp.
TACACCATCGCGTCGGTTTCGCCGCGCTTGATAATCGAACCCGAAAACACCGCGGCGCCAGGTTTGGCGCTGACGGGCAAGGATTCTCCGGTTAACGCGGACTGATCTACTTGCACCGGATCGCCCGCCAGCAAGCGCGCATCCGCCGGCACGATGTCGCCCAGTTTCAGGCGGATCACATCGCCGGGCGCCAGTTCAGATACCTTTGGTTCGACCCACTTTCCATCTCGCAGTGCTTTGGCCTTGGTCGCCAGCTTGGCCTTCAACGCGGCAATTTCGTTGCCGGCCTGATGTTCCTCCCAAAATGCCACCACCGCGTTGGAGAAAAGCAGAAAAAGAATGATGAAGAAATCCAGCCAGTGCCGGACCACGCCCGACAGAATCACGGCTGCTTCGATCATCCAGGGAATGGGGCCCCAGAAATAACTGAGGAACTTCAGGAAGACGTTGGTTTTCTTTTCCGCGATCTCGTTCGGCCCGTATTGCGCCAGCCGCTTCTGGGCTTCGGCTTGGGTGAGCCCTTTCGGCGACGACGCCAATCTCTTCTCCACTTCCGGCATGGGAAGAATTTTCAGATCGTTCTTGGGATCGGGTTTGGCATCGGGCTTCACATCGGGCTTCGACACTGGTTTCGATGCCGAAGTCTTAGCGTTTGGCCCTGGCTTCGCTGTGGAGACATTTGGCTCGTCGGCTGCCGGTTTCATAATCGTTATGCCTCCAGACTTTGCAATGGCGCCGGTCTCTCGAGTTGCGACGTGACGGTCGTCGTGCGCATGCCTTCTCGAGCGTGGCAGGGCATCGGGGATGGCTTGCAGCTCGAACGTGATGCATCGCCGCAGGAGCTTTGTCGGTGGGCGGCCGTCAATTGCGCGTCGGCGACGGATTCTTGCGTCTTCATTTGGGGGTACTCCACTTCCAATTCCGGATTTCCGGCATGTCTTCGCCGTGGGCGTCAATGTAGTGTTTGTGTTCGATGAGCTTGTCCTGCATCTGCTGCTTCAGGTAGGCGCCCTTCGAACCCAGATTCGGGAGGCGATCCACGACGTCCGCGACCAGGTGAAAGCGGTCCAGATCGTTCTGCACCCTCATGTCAAAGGCCGTTGTAATCGTGCCTTCTTCCTTGTAGCCCCGGACGTGCAGGTTGCGATTGGTACGGCGGTAGGTCAGCCGGTGGACGAGCGTCGGATAGCCGTGAAAGCCAAAGATGATGTGCTTGTCCTTTGTGAAGAGCGAGTCGTAGTCGTTTTCGTTCAGTCCGTGCGGGTGCTCGCTCTTCGATTGCAGTTTCATCAGATCCACCACGTTGATTACCCGGATTTTTAGGGCGGGCAAACGCTCGCGAAGGATGGAAACGGCGGCCAGGATCTCCAGCGTGGGTGTGTCACCGCAGCAGGCCATCACTACATCCGGCTCGGCGCCTTGGTCGTTGCTGGCCCACTGCCAGATGCCAATTCCTTCCGTGCAATGAACAACAGCGGCGTCCATGGTCAGCCATTGCGGCAGGGCGTGCTTGCCCGCAACCACCACGTTTACGTAATTCCGGCTGCGCAGGCAGTGATCGAAAACCGACAACAGGCAGTTAGCGTCAGGCGGCAGGTACACGCGCACGATATCGGCCTTCTTGTTGATGACGTGGTCGAGAAATCCCGGATCTTGGT
>JBAVUV010000587.1:0-14764 GCA_049696955.1 Candidatus Sulfotelmatobacter sp.
GGGAAACTGCATCGTCGAACTGATGCAGCGCTGGATATTCCTAGAGAATGCGCTCTCCCAAAAGCACCGCATGACATCTCATGTAGTCATAGATGGTGGACAGTTCTGGCATAAAAGTCCTCCGAGGCAAGCGGAAGGGAGGGAAACACAAGAAAAGAAAAACGAAGAGGAAGTGTGGCGATTACACTCACGTTACCGATCCGGTCACGACGTCAGGCGCTACGCCATATTCCTAACTTTTCGGTTGCCGCAATTTCCCCAGAATTGATACAACGTGCGGAGATCACTTCCTACAAGCGCGTTTATCGATACTAATCCGACCGACGCCCCTGGTTCTACCGCGTGGCTACGAACGCCAGCCTCGAAAGTATCTGTGTGGTTCCAAGCATCGTCCGAAACATTTCAATGAAGGCACTTACACTGTCGTAGCCGACTGCGATAGCGACCTCCGTGACAGATTTGCTTTGTGCCAGCATCTCATCATCGGGAAGATGTCGGACCAAGCCGGCGGATGCAACTTTTGGCGTTCCAGGCAGCCAGCAACCACAGAGAAACAAATCCCGCAACCAGCCCGAGCAGATGTCCCACGATAATATTGTACGTGCGGGCGCTCGGTGCGAATGGTTTCTCCACTAATTCGTACGCGGAAGGACCGAGGCTGGCGAAGATCAGCGGTCTGCGAACGGCTAACGCGATTGCGCCCATCAGCAGAATGAGCGCACCCTCTCCGAGAGAGGTGTAGACGAGATTCTTGCCCTTTGTCACTTCTTTCAACCAGAACCGTCACATCTCGCAATCGGTTCGAGCGCAGCCGCGACAGTGTGGTTCATGTCTCTTTTTCTTTTTCCCTGTTCGATCGCGCGTTAATGTGCTTTGGGCCCTGTCGGATATTTCTTCGAGAGCTCTTTAATGATGTCATCGGGCGGATTGCCGCCTTTGCACGTCGGATGTCCAAATCCACTCGGGCTATTGTTGTTCGACCAGTCGAGGATCATGTTGTCGTTATGATCGGGGGAGGGTCCCATCGGCACGGCATCGAGCTGTAACTGATGGCGTACTTTCCAGGCCATGATGTGGTCGGCGCAGGAGGTATCGCCGCTCAAGCCAAGACCGCCGACGATTTTTCCCTTGGTGTCATACAAAGGCAAACCTCCACCGAAAACGATGATACCGCCGACGGGCTTTCCGACCATGGGGTCGTCGGGTGTGCCAAAAGATGGGGCGGGACCGAATACTGCTTGCGCGTTTGGAGGGGCGCTGGTTGCCAGGCTGTATAGACTCTGTCCTGGCTGCGATGCTGCGAAGACATTGGCGGTTGAGAGGGCGTAATCCGACGAACTCAGCGCGTTTGCCGTATTGGCTTTCTCGGCAGCGATGGCACGACTGCCAGGCCACTGCTGTCCGCGATCTTTGCCGCTGAAAACCACAGCACAAACAATGCCATCACGGTTTACAGTGACCGCCCACTCCTGATTACCAAGGCCGCTGTTGCCGGTGGCTCCTTCTTTGACCACAGACTGAAGCACGCTGCGTAGTTTAGTGTGATCCGGCAATGAAGAGCAGTCGGGTTTGGACTGGCCGAGGGCCGGGAACGCTAACAGTAGTACGGAGCAAGCAAGTAAGAACTGCGGGAGTCTGATCATCGGGGAAGGTGACATGTGCAACCTTTCTTTATCTATAACTATTTGAGCTGTCGTAAGTAGGCGACTAAGTCGCGCAATTGTTGACCGTTAAATTGTGTGATGTTGGGCATGGCCGCCTCGGGCTTCAGAGACTGAGCGTGAGTGACCCAGGCTTCTAAATAAGCGTCATTATTCGGATAAGAGTTGGCGGCAATGTTTATGCGGCTGGCGATATGCGTCAAATCAGGGGCCACTCGTCCGCCCGCCAACGTACCGCGTACTTGGTGGCACATGGAGCATGGTCCGGCCATGAAGATTTGTTCACCGCGCCGGGCCGCGTCGGTTGCAGGCTCGGCGCCCGATTGCAACTGGCCTTGAACCCAGGCTTCGTAATCAGCGGGCTGCTGCGCCACGACAAGCAGCCTCATGCGGGCATGCTGCGCGCCACAGTATTCGGCGCAGGTGCCGGTGTAGACGCCTTCTTTGTCAGCCTGGATTCGTATGAAGTTGGGATGGTCGGGAATCAAATCGACCTTGCCGTGGAGTGTGGGCACCCAAAATGAATGAATCACGTCGAGTGAACGCAATTCGATATCGACGGGTTGGCCGACAGGAATGTGGATCTCGTTGGCTGTGGTAAAGCGCTGCGCGGGAGCGCCAAGGTATTGGACTTCCCACCACCACTGCCGGCCAATAATTGCAATCGTGGGATGCAGGTTTTGATGATGACTGTCATGAACTGGAAAACTAGCCATTAATTTCAAACCCAGAATAAAGAGCACGCAGAGCACGCTCAGCGGAAACGCAAGGCCACCCCACGCAATCCAGCCCTGGCCGCCACCAACGTCGACTGGCTCATGCTCGGCGAGCGTGCCGCGCCGGCGCGATATTGCCCATGTAATCAGGATCCACATGAATGCGGTAATGGCGAGAAAGAGGACCAGCATTAGCCAGGAAAGATGCGCGATCCTGTCTGCAGCTGGACCCTTGGGATAAAGCGTGGACTGCGATCTCTGGCATCCCGAGAGAATCAACAACGACGCTAAGGCACAGGCTCGCTTCATGGCTAGTCCTTCTGCGTCGAGTGGGCTTGCGTGGATTGGTTCGGGTGAATGATGGCAGGTGGCGCCACTTGTTCATGGGCTGGGACTTCGGGAGGTTCCGGCTCCGCAGAAGTCCGCATGGACTTGATGTACGCCACCAGCTTCCAGATTTGATCTTCGGGAATTTTGGTGCCCCAGGATGGCATCCCTTCCCCGCGTCCTTCGGCGATCGAGTCAAAGATTTGGTCATCACGATCGCCGAAAAGCCAAACCTTGTCGCGCAGGCTCGGCCCCATGCCACCACCCGCGTGGCCTCCATGACATCCGGAGCAGTTGTACCAGTTGAACAGCTTGCGTCCTTCCTGCAGAGCTACGGGATCGTTAGCAAAAGGATTTGTCGGGAAGGTGGCCTTTGGGCCAGCGCCGGGAATGGGGCCTACGGCAGTTCCGTGGGTGGGCAGCGAGACCGCTGCCATGCCGGGTGAAGAGTACTTCTGACATCCCGCAGCGCCGAGAAGTAGAAGAGCAATGATGAGAGTGATTTGCTTTTGCATGTTGGCACACCTCATTCGCACGTCACCTCCGAAGTGCTGACCAGAGGCACGGCATATGAGTCGAGTAATTGATGAATCTCGGAGCGGTGGCGAACAATGAATTCGTTTAGTTTCCGTCGCAGCGTCTCATTGCCGGGACGCACTCCCATGGAGATGTCGAACGACAGCGGCAGTTGATGGTCTGCGGGAGCGGCGCATACCGGCGTGGCCTCCAGCGGTGGGGATGAATGTTCAGCAAAATAGCCGCCCAAAGGTCCCCAGACGACGGCGACATCGATATCCTTATCGGCCACCGCGTGAACAATATCTGCGCCAGGATTCTGTTCTGAGAGTTTGCCGAAGATGCTGTAGCCGTCCAGGTTGCGGACGAGACCACGCCTGAGGAGTGCGGTTGTGGGCGGCATGGCCTCATCATTTTCGCCAGTCACATGCACCCCGATGCGAAGATCCTTCAATCGTGGATCATCAAAAGAGCGAATTTGAAGATCGCGATCGCGGCGCGACACAAACACGTACGTCGAACGAAAGTAGGGAATTGTTGTACTGGCGACATCGATCCCGGATGGAACCTCCATCACCACGTCGCAAACCCCTGCCTGCAAAGTGTTACGGAAAAATTTGTGGCGTTGCGGGAACCAGAAATAAGACAAGTTCATGCCGAGATCGCTGGCTGCCAGTTTTGCCAGGGCGTTTTCGAAGCCCTGTTGTTGCTGGTTGGAGTAAGGCAGATTGTTGGGGTCGGCACAGACTCGCAGTTCAGGAGTGGCCGCCAAGACCGGCAGCGCACAGAAAAATAGAAATGCCGTCAGTTTCCTAATAGCCGAAGACATAGACCGCTCCTCCGGGATTCGTCATCTGCTTGATCTTCTTCATAGCGCCCACGACTCCAAGCGCGGCGTAGTCGTCATCGGTTGAGACGCTGGGCAAAGCCACGGCGCCCATCCATCCGCCGATGCCAACGTAGATCGCGACGTATTGCTTGCCGTCAGGACCGATGAAGGTGACGGGATTTCCGATGATGCCGGAGGTGAGCTTTTCCTGCCAAAGGACGTTTCCACTACGCGCGTCCACAGCCCTGAACCATCCGTCCATCGTCCCGTAAAACACAACATCTCCGGCGGTCGCAAGTACTCCGCTATACACCGGAAGGTCGGTTTCTTTGATTCCCCAGACTTTCTTGGCATTGGCAACATCCCACGCGATTAATTCGCCCTGATATCCGCCGGGTCCGGGATACATGCGCACGCTGGCTCCTAAATAAGGAGTGCCGGCAATGTAATTGACGTCCTCGCCGGAGTAGTCCATGCAGGTGTTATGGGCTGGTATGTATAAATAACCGGTCTTTGGCGAGAAGGAAGATGGAACAAATTCTTTACCGCCGGTGGAAGACGGGCAAACTCCGCGAGCGTAGTGGTTGGTGTGTGGACGCTTGTCAGGGTCTTCGATCGGGAGGCCGGTTTTTAAGTCATAACCCTTTGCCCAGGTGACGGGAACAAAATTTTCCGCCGACAGAACCTCGCCGGTCTCTCGGTCCATCACGAACATGAAGCCAGTACGGCCAGGATGAAGCAGCAGTTTTCTTGTCTGACCCTTCCAGGGCATATCGACGAGAACGTTCTCCATGATCTCGTCGTAGTCCCAGCCGTCGTGGGGTTCAATCTGATAGGCCCACTTGGCGGCTCCCGTCTCCGGGTTTCGCGCCCAAATCGTAATCGACCATTTGTTGTCGCCGGGACGCATGTCATCGTTCCAGACGCCCGGATTTCCCGTGCCGTAATAAATGAGGTTGAGTTCGGGGTCGTAGGAGATCCATCCCCAGATGGTTCCGCCACCCATGTGCCACTGATCGGGGGTCCAAGAACTCACGCCCAAATCTTTACCTTGGTCTTTGGGATAAAAAGGCTTGAAGTCTGGGCCAATGAGGGCGTCTTTATCGGGGCCGCTGTTGTAAGCGCGCCAGAGGATTTTGCCGGACTTAAGATCCAGCGCCGTGAGCTTGCCGCGCACACCAAGTTCGCCACCACTGTCTCCAACCAGTACGACATTCTTTACGACAATCGGAGCCATGGTGACGGTTTCACCGAGATCCTCATCTCCAACGCTCGTCTTCCAGACCAGAGTGCCTTTTTCGGCGTCGACGGCGATCGTGTTGTCGTCGAGAGTGTTGTAAATAATTTTCCCGTCTGCGTAACTGGCGCCTCGATTGACAACGTCACAACATGCGATTCCTTGTGAGCGGGCGTCGGGATTGGGTTCAAATCTCCACTTCATCGGATAACCAGGTTTCGTCAGGTCGAGTGCGATCAGGTAATTCGGAAATGGCGTCACCATGTAAAGCGTTTTGTTAACTACCAGCGGTCCACCCTCATGCCCGTGCGGAATTCCGTCGGCCATCATGCCGACGATGTGAAGATTCTTGACATTGCTCGCATTGATTTGTGAGAGAGGACTGAAACGCGTGTTCGCGTAGTCGCCGTCAGGCATTGTCCAGTCGCCGGTGGGGAGCGGACTGACTAGATGAATTCCGGCCTGCGAGCCGGGAACGTCGGTGGCGCTGGGAGCATTCTGTCCCCACACTGAGGCCATCAGGAACGTTGTGAACAGCATGGAATGGAAAATGCGCGTCATCGCTTTTGCTCCGATCTTTTCCTCATCTCCTCATGGTCACCGCAGCGTGTATAAATACGCGGCTGCGTCGCGTGCTTGCTGGTCATCAAGACCCAGGTTGGGCATGGCTGTTCCCGACTCCACGCCAGGTGGATTCTCGATCCAACGGATCAAGTTGTCGGGCGTATTCGGAAGTTCCCCGGCGATCATGGTGCGGCGGCCGAAAGAATTCAGCGGCGGCCCCAGTTCGCCGTTGGCGGCGTGAATACCGGGAATCGTGTGGCATGCGCCGCAACCTGAAGACTGGATTACTTTCCTGCCCTCGCGGACATTCCCGCCGGTAGCGACACGGTACGGCGCAGTCGCGCGCCCACCGGTGCAACCAACGAGCAGCAGAATGGGGCTAGCTGCGGCCAACAAAACATGCGCCTTCATCGCGCCCTCACACAAAGATTGATAATGGCGAGGGGAATGCCCAACAGCACAATTCCGACGCCAAGCGTAAAGCTGACAAACACTCCAATCAAGGCCATATACTCTTCGCGGCCTCGTCCCTCGGCATTTTTAAGACTTCCGCTATGGGAAAGTTCACGCCAGTTGCGGAACGACACCCCGCCAGCCGATACCGCCGTTACCAGGAGCACAAGCGTGACCGCCAGGTAAAGTATTTTCACTCCCGGCTCGAAACGGGCTCCGCCGTACTGCTCCTGTCCGAGACAAGCCTGCCACGTGATCAGGAGATCGAGAATGCCAAGCGCAATCCAGGACGCAGCGGACCCGGCAAGTCCAAACCAAAGTCGGCGGGCTGATACTTTTCGATGAGTTTCAATCTGGTTCGCCATAATGCTTACAAATGCGGTCCTACATATAGAATTACAACCACGAAAATCCAAACCACATCCACAAAATGCCAGTACATTGCCGCTACGTGATAAGGACGATAGGGCGCCTCAGCTGCAGGCGCGTACCGCGGAAGAAACAGCACATAAACCAGGATCAGCAATCCGACAATCACGTGAGCGGCATGAAAAGACGTGATCGTGTAAAAGATCGAACCATAGGAATCGGTGTACGGCGTCAGATGCTGCCAGTGCTCGCGATAATCGAAAGCCGATAATGTCAGGAAGACCAGTCCGATTAGGATGGTTAACGCCAGCGCGATCCGGCCTTCTGCATATCGCTGTTCTTTCACTCGCTGCTCGCCCCAGTGCAGGACGAGGCTGCTGAAAATCAGCACAGCCAGCATCGGCAATGCATAGTGGAGCTTGGGCAGTTCCTCGATTCTCCAACGGTCTTTATTACTGCCCAGCATGAAGTAGCTGGCAAACAGAGTGATAAACAGAAACCCTTCCGTCAGGATGGTGCACATCATTCCGTATGTTCCCCGCTCGGTTTCGAGGGGAACCGGAATTGAACGAACAGGAGCCACCGTAGTGCTCATGCGAGTTTCTCCTCCGGTTTGGGCCACAGCCAGTAATAGCCTGCGAACAATGTGCTCACCACTCCGATCAGAGCGACCCACATCCATTGAAAAATCAGAGCAAGAAATAGCACCATGAGGGCGAGCGCAACCAGAAGCGGAGAAATCGTGTCCTCGGGCATTTTCATGATCGATTGAGGCTCGGCATCCAGCCATGTGGTCGAAAGTGTTTCGCGGCCTTCGTCAAAGACCCGTTCATTATCCGGGTCATATTCTTCATCATGGTCGTCCCACAGGGGATGACGAGAGACGACGGTTGGGATATGGACGGTTGCGTAAGCAGCTGGCGGAGAATCGGTCTCCCATTCGAGCGAGTCAGCGTTCCACGGATTTTTACCGGCAATCTGCCCGGTGCGCAGGCTTTGAAAGAAGTTGATGATGCTGAGCAGAATGCCGGTGCCGAAGATGAATGCCCCGATGGTCGCTGTCATATTTAGGCCATCCAAACCGAGACCTGCGGGATAGGTATAGATGCGGCGCGGCATACCGCCCAGGCCCGCGAGATGCATGGGGAAGAAAGCGAGGTTGAAGCCGATGAACATCACCCAGAAGCTCCATTTGCCGAGTCGCTCATTGAGCATTCGTCCGGTCATCTTGGGCAGCCAGTAATGAAACGCAGCGAATACCGGGAACACATTGGCGCCAATTAAAACGTAATGCAGGTGAGCGACGACGAAATAGGTATCGTGCACCTGCCAATCGACGGGGATGATCGCCGTGAAAATTCCGTTCAGTCCGCCAATAACAAGAAGAGCGAGAAAACCCATCGCGAAGTGCATGGCTGCGGTGGCAACCGGCCTTCCCTTCCAGATAGTCGCGATCCAGCAAAAGACTTGCACGGCGCTGAAAATCGAAATCGTCATGCTGCCGGCGCTGAAAAAACTCATCGCCATATCCGACATGCCGACGGCGAACATGTGATGCAGCCAGACTCCAAAACCAACCACCCCCGTCAATACTGTTGAGATCGCAACGTACGGGTAGCCGACGATTGGCCGCCGCGAGAAGACGGGGATTATCATCGACGCCATGCCGGTCGCGGGGAGAAAGACCACGTACACCCAGGGGTGTCCAAAGAACCAGAACAACTGTTGCCACAGCAGAGGCTGACCGCCCAGACGCGTATCGAAGAAATGCGTTCCCCAGCGCCGATCCAGTTCAAGGAATACGCAATCGACCGTCAGCGCAGGCAGAGACATCAAAATCGCAAAAGAGATTGTCAGCGTGCTGTATAAAAACAGCGGCATGCGGCTGATGGTCATGCCGGGAGCGCGCAGGCGAAAGATCGAGACTATGAAATTGATCGCGCCAACGGTGGTCGAAATGGTAAGGAAAATCAGAGCAAGGCAGTAGAAGTCCATGCCGTAGCCCGGCGAGTAACGAATACCGGTGTACGGGGCGTAGGCAAACCAGCCGCCGTGCGGGGACTGCCCCATAAATGCACTTATATAGAGCAGGATGCCCGACAACACAAACGTCCAGTAAGAAAAGGCATTCAGGCGGGGAAATGCCATGTCACGAGCGCCAATCATCAGTGGTATCAGATAATTTGCGAAGCCGGAGAGTATGGGCGCGGCATACCAGAAAATCATGGTCATGCCATGCATGGTGAAAAGCTGGTTATACGTTTCCGGAGTAAGCCAGGACTGATCCGACTGCGCCAACTGAATGCGCATGATCAGAGCCTCGACGCCGCCAATAATCAGAAAGATGAATGCGGTGGCAAGATATCGGTGTCCAATTTCCTTGTGGTCAACGGTGGAGAACCAGCCGTAGATCGTCTTCGGCGTTTCCCAGATTCGCTCCAGTCTCTGCTGGAGAGCGTTCTCGGCGCTCATCGTACCGGCGCTCATCGTACTGGCGCTCTTCATCTTGTTCTCGCCCACTCGGAAATTCGCGGGTGCGCTAAAGATGTGAAGATGATGGGAAGGGATGCCTCAGAATGCGCAAGGGAGGATTGCTATAGCAACTCGATGATGAGTCAGGCAGTGAACTACCCAGCGGCTTGGGTACGACATAGCGCGACGCGCATGGTTTCCGCCTGCTTGGCCGCTTGGCAGATTCGGTCGCAGATCTCGATGAAAACCTGCCAGTCTTTGTCTCCCAGTGCGGAGCGCAAGCGATGCTGCGCCGACTCCCACTGAAGTGAAGTGGAGGTTAACAGGGCACGGCCGGCCGAAGTCAGGGAGTAGATTCGGCTCCCGCGTGCCCCGAGATGCAAGTCGACCAAGCCTCGTTTCCGCAGTGCTGAAAGGCGGCGGGACAGAGTAGTTGAATCGCTGGAGCAATACGTATTGGGTCGCTGCGAGGCCGCACGAAGAAAGCACCAGATTGTAGAGTCTTGAGACGGACCGATTAGCTCGGCGTACTTGGGCAAGCGCGGAATCGTGCATTTCCATCTTTCGCGAACCCTACGACCTATTATCGCGCCGGCGTTAATCAAAATCGACGCTAGTGCGCTAGCGCACAGTGCGATCGTAAAGAGAGGAAGGACGGCATCGATTTAAGACTCGCGCGCATCCCAATTCCGCACACCCCCGGTGGACTATACGTTGATATCCCCTGGTTGCGAGGATTCCGATGTCCAGAAAATCCGTTTTTTCGATGTTGCTGGCGGGTGCAAGTCTGGCATCTTTGGCAGCCAAAGGGTCGACGTCCAAGCCGAGGGCCGGAACCAGACTCAGGGCGGCGAAACGCAACGACCGCCGGCAAGCGGCAGACGAGGCGACGCGACGTTATCTGATGTACATCATTATGCCGGTGTGGTCGGTCGCCGGCTTTTTGGATTGGTTGTGGCACCGCCAAACTAAAATTGAGACAACCAGTGGATTAAAGGAATCGGTGATGCACTTGCTCATGATGGCTGAGGCGGGAGCGCCAATCCTGACCGGACTGTTTCTGGAGATGAACGCCGGGGCTCTTGCGCTCATGGGGGCAGGTTGGTTGGCGCATGAGGTGACCGTCGCCTGGGATGTCAAGTACACGATCTCGCGTCGCAAGATTTTTCCTCGCGAACAGCATACCCATGGTTACATGCAAGCCATTCCGTTCGACATTATCGCCACCATGGTCTGCCTCCATCCCGAACAGTTTCTGTCCCTGCTCGGACTGGGGCATGAAGAAGCAGACTTCAAGCTCCGCTTCCGGAAACCTCCAGTTCCTCTAAAAGACTTTTTAGTGATCGTGACATGCATGGGTCTAGTGTCCGGGTTACCCCATGTCGAGGAACTCTGGCGCTGCTATCGTGCCCAGCGGTCCGGCTTGGCGGGAAAAGACATTCCGGAGTGTGCGCGTGAACTCTATGCGTCGTAGTTGAGGGGGTGCAATGGGAGCCAACAAGAATGGTCGGGTAGAGGCGTTCCGGTGTCTGTGACGTGAAGAATGTCAAAAAAACTTTCGTGCTACCGAGGCTCAGCCTTCCGATTTTCTATGTCTTTTGGGTTGCCTTTGTGGGCACTTTCGCCGTCCACGAACTCCTGCTGGGAGTCATCGCGACTTTGGTAGCGACGCTGGGACTCTTCATCATCAACCGGCGATATCCGGCCAAGTTCTCGCCTAGTTTTCACGAACTACTTTCGCTATGGTGCGTCCCTTGGTATTTAGTGTCGGACACGTGGAAAATCATCGCCGTTGCAGGGAAAGATCTAGTTGGCGCTAAGCGCGCCGCATCGCTCTTCCGTACAGTTCGATTTGACGCTGGAACCAAAGACGATCCCCATGCTGTCGCCCGTCGGGTGCTGGCGGTTGTTTACACGACCATAACGCCTAACACGATCGTGCTGGGGATAAATGCGAGTGATCAGAAAATGCTGTTACACGAATTGGTAAGCAGCCCGCTTCCGAAAATGACAAGGGATCTGGGAGCACAAGCGTGAATATCTGGGAACTGTCGGCACAGGTCATGATGTTTGCGCTTGCGCCATTGCTTTGGACCGCGATGAGGGGAGACGCGCGGCACCGCCTGGTTTCTTTTTATATGGTGGGCACCGTGATTACGCTGCTGATGATGTTGCTCACCATTGCATTCGACCGCATGCCGATGATGGACCTGGCGATCGCCATGGCATTAATGTCGTTTGGCGGGGGCATTGTATTTGCTCATTTCTTCGCACGGCTTCTGAGATGAAGACCATCGCCATCGAAGTGTTGCTCGGGGCTGGCGTGCTGGTCACGTTGTTGTCAGTTCTGGGAATGATGCGCGTGCGCGACCCTTACCAGCGAATGCATTACATTGCGCCCCCGGCCTCGCTCAGCGCCGCTTTGATCACGCTCGCTATTTTTTTACAACGCGGATTCAAGCCGGAATCTTTCAAGGCTCTGTTCGCAACTGTCGTGCTCATCGGCATGAACAGCGTGGTGACGCATGCGGCGGCGCGTGCCTTCCGCATCGCGGAGGTTGAGGATTGGCATCCCGAGAATGAAGAAGTACCAATCAAGCCGAGCGACAAGATGATTCTGGAGAAGACGTCATGAAATTGCTGCAATGGATGATTCTTCTGCTGGTGGCCGGTGGAGCGCCGGGCGTGGTGCTGAGCCGCAATCCAAAAGAACAGGTGGTGACTCTTAGCGTCTATGGACTGCTCTGCGCACTGATGTTCTTCATCTTTCAAGCGCCGGACGTCGCGCTTTCGCAGATCACAATTGGCGCGGTGATGCTACCGCTGATGATCCTGCTCGTGCTAACGAAAATGCGACGACAGAACATTCGGCGAGAACGCGAGACAAAAAAATGACCTCGCGAGTTCGCACCGTCCTATTTCTGATCTCTGCCGCGGGTCTCGCGTTGCTTTTTGGATGGGGCTTCCGCGACCTGCCACCGCTGGGCGATTATCGCGGTCCCTACGGAGACGTTGTAGCAAAAATTGTCGTGTACGAGCGGCACACAACCGACGTGGTCAATGCGATCACTTATGACTATCGTGGCTTCGACACATTGGTGGAAGAGTTCATCCTGTTTACTGCGGTTTTGGGAGTGCTGTTACTCTTTCGTCCCACAGGCCAAAAGGATGAGAGCGGGAAAAAACAGAAGCGGATTGAAGACGAATTGCCCATCTCCGATACCCTTCGCGTGGGGATGGAAGCTATCTCGGGAATTATGATTGTTTTCGGACTATACATAGCGACCCACGGGCAACTCACTCCGGGTGGCGGTTTCCAGGGCGGCGTCATTCTGGCATCTGTTCCGCTCGTCGTATATCTCTCGGGCAACGTAAGAACGTTTGAGAGGATGGTTTCCAATCCGCTGGTCACACTGGCTGAGGCAGGCGGAGCCGCGGGGTACGCGATCATTGGAACCGCCGCTTTGTTTTTCGGCGCGCACTTCCTCACCAACTTTATTCCCCTTGGGACCACGGGCGACCCGTTTTCTTCCGGGACGATCGCGCTCATCAGCCTGTCAGTCGGAATGGAAGTTACTGGGGGATTTGTCCTGCTGCTGCAGAGCTATTTGAGAGAAGTGATCGAAGAGCGGAAAGAGGAATAGGCGCCATGCTGAGTTATCTGCCCTATGTTGTGGCGGCGTGGATTTTCATGTGGGGGCTCTACGGCATCGTGACGAGCAAGAATCTGGTCCATCAGGTCGTGTGTCTGGCAGTTCTTCAAACCTCGACTTACGTGCTGCTGCTGGCTATCGGATACAAGACGGGCGGCACTGCACCGGTGTTCGCCGACATTCCCGTGGGCACGGCAGTGGTTGATCCCCTTGTGCAAGCCCTGATGTTGACGGATATCGTCGTCGAAGCTACGGTGATGGCGCTATTGCTCTCCATGGTCGTCAAGGCGAATGGACTGGCCGGAACTGTTGATCCCGAAGACCTGAAAATTCTGACTGGCTAACCCAACTCAACCGCCCGATGACGATTACCCCGCTCATTCCGCTGCCTGTCGCGATACCGCTAATCATGGCGGCCTTCATCGCTTTGAGCGGGGGATGGATTGGCCGGCGCGCAAGTGACATATTGGCGATCGCGACGGCTACGACAAGCACCGTACTCACGATTCTCATTTTCCGTGGTGTCTGGCTTCTGCCCCAGGTGTATTGGTTCGGCAATTGGTGGCCCCGCAAGGGCGGCGTCGTACTTGGCATCTGCTTTACAGTGGATGCGATCGGGGCGTCACTGGCGGTGCTCACGGCTGTACTAACTACGGCTAGCCTGATCTTTTCCTGGAGAATCTTCGAAGACAACGAAAATCACTTCCAGCCATTGATGTTGATCTTCATGGCGGCGATGTGTGGATTCAGCTACTCTGGCGACCTGTTTAATCTATTCGTTTTCTTCGAACTGATGAGTGTATCCGCGTTTGCGCTTTGCGGGCTTAAGACACTCGACCCCGCACCACTGCAAGGCGCCTACAATTTTGCTGTGGTGAATACCGTGGGCGCGTTCATGATTCTTATCGGAATCGCGCTCCTCTACGCGCGTACCGGCGCCCTGAACTTCGCCCAGATTGGCAGGTCGCTTGGCGCTCACGCCGACGCGCTGATCCTGCTTTCCTTCCTCATGATCTCAGTGGGCTATATGGTCAAAGCCGCCATCGTTCCATTTCATTTCTGGCTGGCGGACGCCCACGCAGTGGCGCCGAGTCCGGTGTGCGTGCTCTTTTCGGGTGTGATGGTGGAACTGGGTATTTACGCGGTCACGCGTGTGTATTGGACAATATTTTCAGGCACTCTGGCCACGCACTCGCACGCGTTGCGCGAGATCTTTCTTGTCGTCGCCGCGATTACAGGGGTGGTCGGAGGATTGATGTGTTTTGCGGAACATCATCTCAAGCGGCTGCTGGCCTTTTCCACCATAGCTCACGCGGGTCTTATGCTGGCGGGTTTTGCATTGCTTACGCCGAAAGCACTGGCCGGTTTCATCGTTTACGCGCTGTCGCATGGCTTTATCAAAGGTGGCCTGTTCCTGTGCGCCGGCATCGTACTGCACCGCTTGCAGCGGATCGGAGAAGATCATCTGCACGGCCGCGGCCGGGGAATGTGGTTTACCGCCGCCTTGTTCATCCTGGGAGCCTGGGGTCTGGCCGGAGTTGCGCCGTTTGGGACCTTGCTCGGCGAGAGTATGATTTCCGATGCTGCGAAAGAATTTCATCAACGCTGGCTGGTTTATTTGTTTCTGTTTGTCGAGATCATGACCGCGGCAGCCGTCTTGAGAGTAACTTTCAGGGTCTTCTTTGGTTGGGGCGATCCTGCTCCATCGGACAAGTCTTCTCGAGTCGAAGAGCGTCCGGAAACCGACAAGCAGCATGAAAATACTCCCGCGGTAATGTTCTTTCCCGCGGCTCTCCTTATCCTGTTGGGAATTGCCATGACAGCGATGCCTCAATTGCGCAGTACGACCGAAGCTGCGGCGCAACTCTCTACCAATCAGTCGGCCTATGCTCTGATGGTTCTCGGTAATGCAGAACCTGCGGCCCGGGCTTTGCCCCAGCAAACCGCGCTCGCGTCATCGGTTATTC
>JBAVUV010000588.1:0-14839 GCA_049696955.1 Candidatus Sulfotelmatobacter sp.
TGACAAATACTGCCAGGGGCCGGCCAAAGACTTCCGAGGAAGTGCGGTCGAACGTAGCTAAGGCTGCTTCATCGCAGGCCGTAACGTTGCCTTCAAGATCGGTAAAAAGGACAACTACCGCTGCGGAACTCTGGGCGCGCCTGACATATGCGCCGGATATTCCATTACCGGCACGTCCCGCGTCATCAGCCGTAACTCCCGCTGGAAGCTGCGAATTGCTATTGGTTGCTGTCATTCCGCCGTTTGGACTTGATCTTGACACAGCGGATGGGCAGCGCAGGGAATATGCCGCGCACGACCATAACCAAAGTAATTGGTAACTTCAAGTTGGTTACCGGTGGGTCTCCAGGAAAAAAATGCAAAGCCTCCATCATGTCAATTGCCAATTCGCAGGAATGATCCACCCGGGGTTACGTCAGTAAGCTACTTAAAACCTCCTAACAAAATTAGGATTTCATCGACCTGGGAAAGGGCGGAAGTGTGCGCGGATAGCTCCGCGCGCGGTCAAATTCTCTCGCCTGCCCTGGCAACGAAACTGACGACGCGATGTCGATTCGTACGAAATTATTTGTCGGGATCACAGTCTCGATGGGCTTGACGGTGCTGTGCTCTGCCCTATGGCACTGGCAGTCGGCCGATCTCGCGCGCTTTTTCTGCTATCTGGGTGTCGCCGTCCTGGCATCTGGCCTGAAAGTCCAGTTGCCGGGTATCGACGGCACCATGTCGGTGAACTTTCTCTTCATCCTGCTCGGCGTTATGGAGCTGAGTCTGCCGGAGACACTGGTCATCGGTTGCGCCGCGAGTCTGGTGCAAAGCGTTTGGCAAACGCGCGGGCGTCGGGATCCGGTCAAAATCCTGTTCAACGTATTTGGCATGATGGCGAACGCCAGTGGATTCTGCTATGCCAGCTATCACTGGCTCGACACCCGCGTTGGGTCGAATAAGCCAATTCTTCTGATGGTAGCTGCGCTGGTTTTCTTCCTCGCAAATACATTACCGGTTTCAATCGTAATCTCGCTAACCGAGGGCAAGTCGAGCCGCAAGGTGTGGTCGGAGTGCTACTTCTGGTCTTTTCCCTACTATCTGGTGGGTGCGGCCGCAGTGGGCCTCGTAGGAATTGTCAATCGTCAGGCTGGCTGGGAGACTTCGTTGCTCGTCCTGCCAGTGATCTATTGGGTCTACCGTTCTTACCGGCTCTACTTGGGACGTCTGGAGGCCGAGAAGGAACGCGTCGAGATCGAGAAGCGACACGTGGAAGAAATTGCTTCGCTGAATATGCGAACCATCGAAGCCCTGGCTTTAGCTATCGAAGCCAAAGATCACACTACTCACACCCATTTGCAGCGCGTACGGATCTATGCAGTAGAGATTGCGAAGGAGATCGGACTCTCACCGGATGAGATCGAGGCCCTGCGGGCGGCCGCTCTTCTGCATGACATCGGTAAACTGGGCGTTCCCGAGCACATCATTAACAAGCCCGGCAAGCTCACCCCCGAAGAGTTCGAAAAAATGAAAGTCCATCCGCTGGTGGGTGCGGAAATTCTCGACCGCGTTGCTTTTCCTTATCCCGTAGCGCCAATCGTGCGTTCGCACCACGAGAGATGGGACGGATCTGGATATCCGGCGGGCCTTGTCGGGGAGGAAATTCCCATCGGAGCGCGGATTCTTGCGGCTGTGGATTGCCTGGACGCACTTGCCTCACACCGGCAATACCGATCGGCCATTCCACTGGATCAGGCCATGCGCACGGTGAAAGAAAAATCGGGAATCTGGTTCGATCCGAAAGTAGTAACCCTGCTTGAGCGTCGCTACGTTGATTTGGAGCGCATGGCGCAGACCCACGAGGATGGCTTCATTCCTTCAGGGCTTTCCAAAGACCTTCGCGTGGAGCGTGGTCTGGCTCCAGCGGCGGGATTTGAAAGATCGGAAGAGATGCCTGCCGGGGAATCCGACTTCTTGACGTCAATCGCTTCCGCCAGGCAAGAAGCGCAAGCCATGTTCGATTTGAGCCAGGATTTGGGGAACTCGCTAAGCCTCAGCGAGACTTTATCCGTCTTGTCAATGCGGTTGCGCAGGCTGATCCAATACGATTCGATCGCGGTATATGTGAACCGCAACGGTTGGCTGCTCCCCGAACTGGTGAGCGGTGAGAATTTTCGGGTTCTGACGTCGCTGAAAATCCGCGTGGGCGAAGGCTTGTGCGGCTGGGTGGCAGAGAACGGCAAACCGATCATCAACGGAAATCCGCAGGTAGAAGCGGGATACAGTTCCGATCCAGAAAAATTTGCGACCCTCCAGTCGGCATTGGCCGTTCCGTTGGAGGGACTGAATGGCATCGTAGGCGTGCTGGCAATGTACCACTCGAACCTCGATGCATTCACGCCGGACGATTTGAGAATATTGCTGGCCGTGGCTTCCAAGGTGGCCCTCTCCGTGGAGAACGCTCTGAAGTACCAGCAAGCCCAAAGTTCGGCGACCACGGACTTTCTCACCGGCTTGCCCAACGCACGTTCGTTGTTCGTTCACCTCGCGCAGGAAGTAACGCGTTGCCGCCGCATGAAGACCTCGCTAGCAGTGATGGTCTGCGATATCGACGGGCTCAAGAAAATTAACGATTCCTTCGGACATCTCGAAGGCGACAAACTGCTGCGCGAGTTCAGCATGCGATTGAAGGAAGCTTGCCGCGGTTACGACTACGTAGCCCGCATGGGCGGAGACGAATTCGTAGTAACCGCGCCGGGTCTCACCCCAGAAGCTGCTTTAGAGAAAGCCAGTCGTCTGAACCAGGCGGCAATCGAAGCCGGGCTCCAAACCTGCGGACGAGATGTGATTTCGTTGAGCGTGGGCACAGCGTTCTGTCCGGAGAATGGTTTCGATGTTGAGGGCCTGCTGGCCGAGGCAGACCGGCGGATGTACGCGGTAAAGCAGATTCACCATGCGGAAGCGGCGGCACGGCAAGACACTCTAGCCCAAGGCGCTTCAGGGAAGTAAATGCTCAGATCAAAGATTGCCGGGCACGCGTTCGCGCTAATGGCTACGGTCCTTCTTGGAGGACTACTCTCCGCGACCCTGGTGAGGCTCGCACCCGGATTCGATGCCGATGAGCAAGAACTCGATCCGCATTTGAGTACCGCGAGCGTGCAGGCTTTGCGGACAGCCCGTCATCAGCAACACGACATATTCCATTTCTACATTTCTTATATGAATCGCGCCGCGCATGGTGACTTGGGTACTTCGCTGGCACTCGGGCAACCAGTGCGCACGCTGCTGCGCGACCGTGCTCCGCTCACGCTGCGCTTACTGGCGCTTGGTCTCGGGCTAGGATGGGTCGCTGCGCTGACTTTGGCCCTCAGCGCAGCGGGGCTGCGTCTCTCCGGTTATGATTTACTCACCACACTGTTGAGCGGAACATTCCTCTGTATTCCTGCCGCAGTTTTAGCATTGCTCTCGGTGCTTTGGAACGTACCCGGCTCGTTGGCCATCGCGCTCATCGTGTTCCCGCACATTTATCGCTATGCGCGCAATCTGCTGGCAAAATCTTATCGCTTGCCTCACATCATCACCGCGAGAGCAAAGGGCTTGGGAGAAGTCCGCATCCTTTTCTGGCATGTGATACCCAGCGTCGCTCCGGCCTTGCTAGCCGTGGCGGGAGTATCGGTGAGTATGGCCGTGGGCGCGGCCATCCCGGTGGAAGCTTTGTGTGGGCTGGCTGGGGTGGGACAACTCGCATGGCAAGCAGCGCTGGCACGCGATCTTCCACTTCTGGTCAACATCACGATTCTAGTGACGCTCGTAACCTTGTTGGCAAACTCTGGAGCAGATGTAATCGGTCATATGCTCCGGAGCCGCGAGTCATGAATCTCTGGCAGAAGCTGGCTTGCGCCATTTTGGCGCTGGTGCTGTGTGCTTCAGCAGCGGCGAACTGGCTGGCTCCTGGGGGATATTCCAGGCAATATCGCGACGCAACGGATGCTGCCCCATCGCGGACTCATTGGTTGGGAACGGACGAAGTTGGGCGCGACCGTTTTGCCCGCGTCCTTTACGGAACCAGGATCTCGTTGCTGCTGGCCCCGGCCGCAGCGCTGCTTTCAACCCTGATGGCAGCTCTGATTGGAGGACTGGCGGGATATCTCGGTGGAATCTGGGCCCGGATGGCGATGGCTGTGACTGATCTTTTCTTATCGCTGCCGTGGCTGTTCTTGCTGATTACGGCGAGAGCGTTGATGCCCCTGAATGTTTCTCCGATGATTTCGGTGCTGGTGACTTTTCTGCTGCTCGGCTTGCTGGGCTGGACCACCGCAGCGCGCGTGCTGTGCACAACCGCAGCGTCGCTGCGTTCCGCTGATTTTGTACGCCAGGCGCGGGCCACCGGAGTCCCACCGCAAAGGCTGTTTTGGATGCATGTATTGCCGAACCTGAAACCAGTTCTCTATGCGCAGTTCTGGATTTCGATTCCAGTTTTCATCCTCAGTGAGGCGAACCTGGGAATTCTTGGACTCGGAGTCGCTGAGCCCATGCCCTCGTGGGGAAGCTTGTTGAAAGAGTTGGAAGGTTTGATCTCCATAGGCGATGAGCCATGGAAGTTTGTGCCAGTGGTTCTGCTGGTGCTGGTGGTGATGTCATTTCAGCTTTTGCTTTCGCGGCAGGACGGGGTGGCAGCGTGAAGAGTCCGAAAACAACGTGGAAATCAATGACGAAGACATACTTTGGAACAGTCGCCATCATTGCGATCTGCGTGAGCTCTCTGGCGGCGCGATTGGCGGCGCAAAATGGCGGTGAGTTGAGATTCTGTCTGCGCATGGAGCCCAAGACTTTTGATCCTCTAAAAGTAGAGGATGAAGCGTCCGCGTCAATTCGTTATTTGACGGGAGGAGTGCTGGTGCGCGTGAACCGCCAGACTCAGGAACTCGAACCGGAGCTGGCGCAATCGTGGAAGATTTCAAAAGATGGCCGGCAGATCACCTTTCACCTGCGCAGCGGAATTTCATTCTCTGACGGCACGCCGTTTTCCGCCGAAGACGTTGCCTACACGATGCAGCAATTGATGGATCCCGCATTACATTCGGCAACCGGCGACGCATTTCGGTCGGGCACAGGAAATCTGGAGACCAAAGTGGTTTCGCCGAATCAGATTTCGATCACCTTCCCCGCGCCCGTAGCCGGACTGGATCGCCTCTTCGACCAGGTCGCTATTCTCTCCGAACACGCGCCGAAGAAAGATACGGCGGTGCTCGGACCGTTCATGCTCGCTGACTACAAACCGGGAGCTACCGTGCTCCTGAAGCGGAATCCGAATTATTGGAAGACGGACGGGCAAGGGCGCAAGCTGCCATATCTGGATTCGATTCGACTTGATATCCAACGGAACCGCGACGTCGAGATGCTGCGCTTCAAGCGTGGAGAGCTGGACCTGATCAACTCTCTCGACAGCGAATATTTCGATAAGCTGGCTACTACTTCTCCGCAACTGGTGCACGATGCAGGCCCCTCGCTCGATAGCGAGCAGCTTTGGTTTAACGAAGTTGCGAAGGCGCCCATTCCCGCTTACAAAAAGAGTTGGTTTCGCTCGGCTAACTTCCGGCGTGCGATTTCGGAGGCGATCAATCGCGAAGATCTGAGCCGGATCGTCTACCACGGACACGCTCAACCGGCCGCTGGTCCGTTTTCCCCAGCGAATAAATTCTGGTTCAACGCAAAGCTCAAGCCCCAACCCTACAGTCCCGATGCGGCCTTGAAGGCGCTGCAGGCTGACGGCTTTCGCATGGAAAACGGAACACTGAAAGATAAGGACGGCAACCCGGTTGTGTTTTCGATTATCACCAATGCCGGGAGTAAAACACGCGAGCGCATGGCGGTGTTAATCCAGGATGACTTGCAAAAGATCGGCATCCACGTAAATGTGGTTACGCTCGACTTCCCTTCGCTGATCGAGCGCATGACGCAGAGCTTCGACTATGAAGCCATCATTTTAGGATTGACTAACGTAGATCTGGACCCGAACGGAGAGATGAATGTGTGGCTGAGCTCTTCGGAGAATCACCAGTGGAATCCACAACAGAAAGTTCCAGAGACGACATGGGAAGCGGAAATCGACCGTCTGATGCGTGCGCAAGCGGCTTCCACGGGTCCGAAACGGCGCAAGGAAGCATTCGATCGGGTGCAGGAAATCGTGGTTGAACAGGAACCATTTATTTTCCTGATCAACAAAAATGCGCTCTCCGCTGTGTCCACGGCGGTGCATGGTGCCGCGCCGGTCATTCTGTCACCGCAAACATTTTGGAATGCGGATCGGCTGACGGTAGCTACAAAGTAGGTAACAATGTTCGCCACGGATTTGCAGCGATTAGCACGGATCTAAGAGTCGAAAAAGCAATGGGTGCAAGAGCCATGTCTCAGCCTCCGCCAAACCCGCCTCTGCTCTCTGCGCGACTCTCCGTGCGTTACGGAAATAAGCAGCCGGTTTTGCGTGACGTCGAGATCGCGATCCAGCCCGGCGAAGTGCTAGGTCTCGTAGGACAAAGCGGATCCGGCAAGAGCACGCTGGCCATGGCAATACTCGGGCTGCTGGATAAGAAACTCTCCCGCGCTGAGGGAAGAATAAATTTTCAGCATGCCGATCTCTTGAAGCTCTCGGAGCGCGAACTGCGAGGACTGCGTGGGCGGGCGATTTCGCTGGTTTTGCAAAGTCCTCTAGCTTCTCTAAATCCCGCGCTTAAGATCAGAACTCAACTCAAGGAAGCATGGCGGGCACATGCCTCAGGTACTGCCGGGGATTCCGCAAATGCAATTCGGACTTGCCTTGAGAGTGTTTCGCTACCTTCTGACGACGAATTTCAACGGAAATATCCTTCCCAAATGAGCGTAGGACAAGCCCAGCGAGTGCTGATCGCCATGGCCATCCTGCATCGGCCCGCGCTGTTGATTGCCGATGAGGCGACAAGCGCGCTCGATGTGATCACGCAAGCTGAGATTCTTGCTCTATTTCGCGAACTGAATCGCTCCACTGGAATGGCTATCCTTTACATCTCTCACGATCTGGCATCGGTGGCGGGAATTTGTGACCGCATCGCCATTCTTGACCATGGGGAAATCGTAGAATGCGGAACGACTGCCCAGATATTCTCCCATCCCAGGCACGAATACACGCAACAGTTAATGGCGGCACTGCCGCGGATTTTGCTGGCAAACGAAGAAGCGCCAGTGAAAACCGCGGCGGCAAAGGCGCGATAAACCACACGCCAATTCTCTGATCATCCAGCAAGTAACCATCACGATCAAACCGAAGTAACCAGCCCCGAGCGAACCGGACAAGTTGGCCCATGCCCCTGGGTGCGAGACAGACTGGCCTGATCGCACTCTCGGCCACTCCTGCGATTCCTAGGCATAGCAATAACTTACGGAGGCTCAATTGGCAGCGCCCGTGCACTAGCTTAGCCGAGTCGAAGCACAATTCCGTGCCACAGAAAGCGAGAGTCATGTCGCAGACACTGAAACCTAAGAGCCCGAGCCGAGGCGAGCGTCACAGCGCGGCCTGGGGTAAACGCTTGAGCGCGATCCTGCTGCTCTTGCTGGCAGAGACCGCGTTCGCCCAAGGCGGCAAAGCGGTTGGCAAGTTTGCCGCGGATCTCGCGCCTATTGCCGCGCGAGCGAATCATGGCGCAAAGGCCAGCGAGACCGTGAAGGTCATCGTGCAATACAAGCAGATTCCGCAAGCGGCAGAGGAAGGCCGGGCGCAGCTCTTGGGTGGCCGCCTGAATCACCGGCTCCATTCGGTCAAGGGCATCGCCCTGACCATTCCGGTTAACGCATTGCCGGCTCTGGAAGCGGACCCTGAGGTTCTTTCCGTAAGTGTCGACCATCCGATGAATGGTCTCGATGACGTCTCCGACATCGCAACCGGCGTACCCTCAGCCTGGAATGCCGGCTACAGCGGAGCGGGAATCGGTGTGGCCGTGATTGACAGCGGTATTAACGATAGCCATCCCGACTTGAAAGATTCGACCGAGTCTCATTCGCGCGTGGTCTATCGCCAGGATTTCACAGGGACCGCGAATTCTAACTCGAGCGGCGCCATGTATGACCTGTACGGTCACGGTACCCACGTCGCTGGAATCATCGGCGGCAACGGTTATCTCTCTGGTGGAAATTACTCAGGAGTTGCCCCTGGCGTAAATCTGATCGACCTCCGCGTGCTTGATCTGAATGGTTCCGGCAGCGACAGCAACGTGATCGCGGCCATCGAGCAAGCGATCGCGCTACAAAGCACTTACAACATCCGAGTGATTAATCTGTCGCTCGGCCGCGGTATTTTCGTCGGCTACGCACAGGATCCTCTCTGCCAGGCGGTTGAAGCCGCTTGGAAGGCGGGCATCGTGGTTGTGGTAGCGGCTGGTAATTACGGGCGCGTCAGCGTCAACGGCAGCAACGGTTTCGGAACCATCACCGCGCCGGGCAATGATCCCTTCGTGATCACGGTAGGCGCGATGAAGAGCAACGGATCTTCATCTCCTGCGGCCGAGACCAAAGCGAGTTTCAGTTCCAAGGGCCCGACCACATACGATCACGTGGTAAAGCCTGACCTGATGGCTCCGGGCAACGATATCGTTTCGTTATCCGCTCCTGGCGCCACGCTGGAAGCATCCTATCCGTCTGAGCTGGTCAACGGTAGCGACGGCAACAACGATTACTTCACGCTCAGCGGTACCAGTATGGCAACGCCCGTGGTTAGCGGAGCGGTTGCATTAATTCTTCAGCAAAATAACGCGCTGACGCCCGACCAGGTGAAGGCGCGGCTGATGAAGACCACGTACAAAGCATGGCCAACCTCCACCAACGCCTATGTTCCGCACCTTCTGCAGACGTTCACTGACTTCTACGATCTCCTGTCAGTTGGCGCGGGCCTGCTTGATATGCAGAACGCAATCGCTGACAACAATGTTGCTCCGGCCACGGTGGGCGCGGCGTTGTCCCCATCGGTCACCGTCAGCTCCAAAGGCGCAGTTTCCCTGGTTGAGGGAAACAGCAGCGTATCAGCGGGATCGGTGGTTTGGGGAACTTCAGTCGTCTGGGGAGCCTCAGTAGTTTGGGGAGCGAGCGTTACAGGCAGCTCAGTGGTCTGGGGAGCCTCATTGCCTTGGAATACCAACACTCTAAGTGCTTTTAGCGTGGTTTGGGGTTCGAGCACGGGTACGGGCACGCAAGCCACGAGCGTGGTTTGGGGTGCCGCAGCGACAAGCACCGATGGTGCGTTCACCGATGCTGGAGACGACGAGCAGTAGCTGTGTGTGATTCGACGAAAGAAAGGAGAAGATCATGAATCACACGAAACGGCTCACTCGGACATTCATCGGAATGATGATCCTGGCGGCGATCGCAAGCACGGCGTACGCAGGACTCGGAAGCCATACACTTCACCCCTTCTATACCCTGGCTCTACTGGCGCTAGCGGCGGCGACGTCGCGGATGAAAGTTAGACTGCCAGGGATAGAAGGCAACATGTCAGTGAATCTGCCGTTCCTGTTGCTGGCGGTAGTAAATCTCAGCGCGGTGGAAGCAATCCTGATTGCATCCGTTTCCACCGTCGTGCAGTGCTGGCCGCAGCCAAGCAAGAAATTTCGGCCGGAACAGATGGTGTTCAATGTCAGCATGATGGCAGTGGCCGCCAGCCTGGCAAGCCTGATCTGGAATGCCGCATGGCTGACCAAGGCTAACTGGGCGTCCGTACCACTAACTCTCTCGGCGACAACCGCTGCCTTCTTTCTGGGGCAAACGGTTCCGGTGGCAGCCATCATCAAACTGAGCGAGAACACCTCTATGGGTCGGGCCTGGACGAGCATCGTGCAATTGTCATTCCCCTACTACGTGCTTAGCGCGGGAATTGCTTCGATGCTTAGCCTGGTGGGCCATCGCTTCGGCTGGCAAGCGGCAATTCTGGTGTTTCCTGTAATGTACGGGATTCATCACTCTTACCGGTTGTACTTTGGCCGCATAGCGGAAGCTTTACCGACTGCACCGCTATCGCGGACCGCCAGCGCTGGCGCCTGAGTTCGGCTTTCGTAAATGGGATTGGCGTCCCGTACAACGGGACGCCAATTTTTTATTTTCGAATCATGCCTCTTTATTTAGAACTTATTCCAGGCTGACGTGTTCATCTACTGTGGGTTCCCGATTGACCCCGACATATATTTGTGATTAACTTCGCGGACTGGTCGGGTACGGCGCGATCCCATATCGCGAATTGGTGCGTTACAAGGAGATGCCCCATGAAGTCCATCGTGTATGCCACCCTTGCAACTCTCACATTAGGTCTTACCCTAAGCGCCAGCGCGCGGGACGTTGTCCTGCCCGCCGGTACTCTTCTGCAATGCACGTTGAATGAACCGAACTTCTCTCCCTCGACGGCAGCGGTCGGCGATCCCGTTCTCTGCCATCTACGTGGTGTCACCGAATTCGGCCAGCAGGCATTTCCCCGCGGCAGTTATCTCGTGGGACATCTGGAAGCGGAGAAGCAGCCCGGACATTTTGTTGGCAAGGGAAACATGAGGCTTCAGTTTGACCGCATCGGGTTGCCCAGCGGCGACCTTCCCCTGGATGCGAAGGTAATCGCCACTCGCGGATATAAGGTGAACAAAGAGGGCGACATCCGGGGAAAGGGTCACGCCAAACGCGACGTCGTTGAATGGATGCTCCCGCCGTTGTGGCCGTGGAAAGTGATCATGTTGCCCGCACGGGGTCCACAACCCGCTCTTAAAGGGGAATCCGTGATGACTCTACGGCTCATGGATGACGTTCAAGTGCCGCAGGTGGCGCAGCGTGCGCCTCTTGGCCCGGGCTGGCATTATTTCACTGAACCCAGGAACGAGTCCTACGAGCAATCGCAATTGCGGCAAATCACGCCTCAACTAACGGTGCGCGCCGCGACCTCAACCTCAGACTTGGAGTTGACTGTAGCCCCGCATGCTTCGTATGCCTCGCTGGTCACAAGGTCAGTGCCGGTAAGTTCGGGGAATTCGCCGGGCATGCCCGTGTTCGTTCTGACTACAGGAATGGCGCTTTCCGTCAGCGGCTATGGCTATCAGGATGGCCGCATTACCTACACTCTAGCCAGCGGTGGCACCGGCGTCATAAGCACCGACGACATCGACTGGACGACTACCACTCGGGTGAATGCGCAGCGCGGCCTGCGGGTTACGCTGCACAGCGGGCGTCAAAGTCAGGCAACCCCGGGGATGTAAGCGGCTGAAGCGCCGCGAGCGTCTCTCTCAACTGCAATCTGCGGGCCGGGCACAACGTGAGTGTCCGGCCGCGGGCGCAAAATACCCAATCCATTTCTGGGCGCCCCGAAGTCCCTATACGCGCTTCGAGATTGGTCTGCTAAGGGCTTGCGGTTCTGCGCAGGCTATCAGCAGATTTCATCCCCTTCAACACGCCCAGTTGAACACTCACTTGCGGATCCAAGCCATTCGTCGCATCCGGATCTGCGTAGTAGGCAACGATATTTTGCCTCAGGCCATCAGGGATCGCCCGGCTGGGTTTCGACGTAACGCGCGCCAGTAGTTGCGCATATGTTACGTCCGCCAGAGGGTAATCTCCGAGTTTGGCACGGCTTCCTGTATCAAGGTCAAGGTTCGCGAAGACAACCGGGACGTCGCCATCCGCACGCAATCTATCCAGGATTCCACGAAAGTTATCCACGGTGTGGTTGACGCTGCGCAGGTACCATTCTTCCGTGTCGGGTTTCGGAATTTTTATCGCCAGATCGGAAGCGGAGCCAACCTTCGGGATAATAAAGACCAGCACCGCCAGCAAGTGTGCTCTTACTCCGGGACCATGATAGGCATGCCTCCAGTTCCGCTCATAGTTTGTGCGAGCTACGCGCTCGGCGAAAATACGATATGCCTCGTCATCCGGGTGCGGAGGAAACTGATGCCGGTGCAACACCACTTCGGCCTCCGCAAATGCCGGGATAAAGCTCCGTACCGAGCTGCGGTAGCTTCGCAATGCAGGATGAGTTCTCCCCAGGAGTTCATGGATATCAAATCCGTAAGTGTTGGCGAAAGCCGTTTCCAGAAACTTTCTCGGCACTTCGAAACCAATAGAACGCAAGTATGCGGGCGGCCCAAACGCCCCACTCGTGATCTCGTCAATGTCGAAAGCGAATTCCGTTCGGATATGACCATGGGGGCTTTCGCCATAGGTGACGCTGCGTCCAAACCGGCGTCTCAATTTAGGGAACTCCACGGCCGTCGAGGGATTCACCGCCTCCGAGTGACCGATTGAGTCGCCGAGATAGTGCGACAATGCGCCAATGGCAAACGCATATTCATCGATGGTGCGAGCATTCTGAAAAAGCCACGCGATAAAGTCGCCAGTTCGCACGTAGTGCGTAAGATTGCTGAAGAATGGTTTGCCGAACGGGTAATAGCCCATGTCTTGAATGGCACAGCCGCCGTAGGCGTAGGCGTGCGCCTCGCGCAGCTGGCCGTCGGTCGCGCCGGGAAAGCGCGCCAGCAGCAACGGCCGAATGGAACCGTTCCATGCCAGGTCGATGAGCTCTTCGTGGGTAAGAACCGAGTAGCCGGGCGCGTTGGCCGCAGTCAGAAATATTGTCAGCAGCAATATCACGATGTGAAGCCGAGATGGCAGCCAAAATCGCCCCACCTTAATCCGCAACTTTTCGTTGATGTGCATTACGTGCATACTATCCATACGATCCAAGAACTACACCCTAGTATCTGGACCCCGACCCAGCCATCGGACGCATACGGTACATCGGTTATCGGAATCATCTATCCCTTAACAGCGATTCACTTCCCGGGACGCAACCTCGGGGTAGGTTTGATACTCCAAGTAAACTACTTACTGATATGACTTCGACGTCCCGTTAGTACCGCAAGACCATGGAATATTTATCAGTTTTTTTGCGGCGGCAGATTCTTTCTCTCGCCGTCTGCTTCGGAACTTCATTCTGCGCCGCGCAGAGTAATCCGCTACCCCAGCCCTCGGCGGAGGATGTGACGCGCTCCACGCTGACCAACGGCTTGCGCGTTGTGATCGTGCGTAATGATCTGGCTCCCGTCGTCACAGTTGAAGAAAACTATCTGGTGGGCGGAGACGAAACGCCCCCAGGCTTTCCCGGCATGGCCCATGCTCAGGAGCACATGGCATTCCGCGGCTGCACCGGTCTCTCAGCCGATCAAACGGCAGCGATTTTCGCTCAGCTGGGCGGCGACAACGATGCCGATACTCAGCAGAACATCACTCAATATTTCGAGACAGTACCCTCTCAAGACCTGGAAATTGCTCTGCATGCGGATGCCGATTGCATGCGAAATATTGACGATACTCAAGCGCAGTGGGCACGAGAGCGCGGCGCCATCGAACAGGAAGTGTCGCGCGATCTATCCAATCCCACGTACAAATTTCTGGTTCGCATGAATCACGATATGTTCGCGGGTACGCCCTACAAAGAGGACGCCCTCGGCACACGGCCTTCGTTTCAGCTCACCACCGGCGTGATGCTGAAGAGCTTCCAGAAAAAATGGTACGCGCCCAATAACGCGATTCTTGTGATTACTGGACAAGTGGATCCGGCAAGAGCGTTAGACCTGATCAAGCAGTTGTACGGGGACATTCCCAAGAAGCCTCTTCCGCCACGACCAAAAATTGATTTGCAACCAGTCAAAGCCGAGCATTTCACCCTTCCGAGCGATTATCCCTACACGATTACGATCCTCGCTTATCGCATGCCCGGCTCAGACAGCGGCGACTACGCCGCGGTGCGCATCCTGAGCGATGTACTCGCGAGCCAGCGCGCCGATATTTACGGCCTTGTGCCCGATGGAAAGGCGCTCGATGCTGGATTTGAAGTCGGCGAGACTTACCGTAAGGCCAGCGCCGCGCTCGCCTACGCAGTCACGCCAACAACCGCTGACGCCACCGCAATGGAGCAGACACTTCGCAGCATCCTTGATCGAAATGCTCGTAGCGGCGTTCCGCCCGATCTGGTGGAAGCGGCAAAGCGCAGCGAGGTGGCGTCATTTGAGTTTGAACGCAACTCCATTCCCGGCCTGGCCTCGCTGTGGTCGGACGCGCTCGCCACCGAAGGCCGCAACTCACCTGTGGAAGACGTAGACGCGGTTCAGCAGGTTACGGTGCAGGATGTAAACCGTGTCGCTAAAGAATATCTGGTCAGCCAGAATGCAATCGTGGCGACCCTGGTGCCTGAGTCCTCCGGCCAGGCCGTCGCCGGGAAGGGATTCGGCGGCGCCGAAAAAGTGACGCCCACGCCTACCAAGGCCGTCGAATTGCCAAAGTGGGCGCAGTCGTTAATCAAAAACGTCGAAGTGCCCAAATGGAATCTTCACCCAGTCGAGAGCACGTTACCGAACGGCATTGACCTGATCGTAGAAACTGAGACGCTGACCCCGACTATAACCATCACCGGACAAATTCGCCACGAGCCTGCTCTGGAAGTTCCGCCGGGAAAAGAGGGTATCGCAACCGTACTCGATGGCTTGTTTTCCTATGGCACAACCACGCTTGACCGGCTCGCCTTTCAGAAGGCTCTGGACGATATTGCCGCCAACGAAAGCGCAGGAGAAGGTTTCGAACTGCAGGTGCTGAAACCATTTCTTGACCGCGGTTTGCAATTGCTCGCAGAAAACGAACTCAGTCCTGCGCTTCCAGAAGCCGCGTTCAAGGTGGTGCAGCAGCAAACGGCGGAGTCGGTTGCGGGTCTTTTAAAAAGTCCCGACTACCGGGCCAGTCGCTCGCTGCTGCAAGGCCTTTTGCCTTCCGGCGATCCAGCGCTAAGGGAAGCCACGCCGGAGAAAATCTC
>JBAVUV010000589.1:0-3791 GCA_049696955.1 Candidatus Sulfotelmatobacter sp.
TGGCAACGCAAAGAGATCATCGTCATGGACGATGGGTCTACGGATCGGACTGCCGAAATTGTGCGGCGATTCGTCTCCAAAGACGTCGCGCTCGTTTCTACGCCAAACCAGGGCCTTTCGGCAACCGTAAACCATGCGCTGCGGCTCTGCCAAGGTGACTATGTTCAGGAACTCGACTCGGATGATCTTCTGGCCCCGGACAAGATCGAACGGCAGCCAGCCGCGCTGCGAGAAGGTGACAGCAAACGAATACTTCTCTCGTCTCCCTGGGCCTACTTCTACTACCGGCCGCGACGCGCGCGTTTCGTTCCGAACGCTTTGTGGCAGCACCTCTCGCCCGTCGAGTGGCTCTTGCGAAAGATGGGGGAAAACCTCCATATGCAAAACGCGACCTGGCTCGTGAGCCGGGGGCTTATGGAGGCGGCGGGGCCCTCGGACCCGCATCTTCAGTATGACCAAGACGGCGAATATTTTGGACGTGTGCTGTTGGCGTCCGAAGGTACTCGTTTCGCACCCGAAGGCAGAGTCTTCTACAGACTCAGCGGCCCGAACAGCATAAGCTATATTGGCAAATCCAATGAGAAGAGAGACTCGCTGTTTCGTTCCATGAAGGAACACATTCGCCGGTTGCGGCCTCTGGAGGAAAGTGAGCGGGTCCGTAAGGCCTGTCTCACATACATGCAGACCTGGTACGACGCATTCTATCCGGAACGGATGGATATCGTTGTGGAACTGCAGAGCTTGGCTGCGGAACTTCAGGGTCGCCTGGAGGAGCCTCAACTGCGTTGGAAGTACGCCTGGATGAAACCGTTGTTTGGGTGGAAGGCCGCGCACCACGCTCAGACGGTTCTTCCGCGCATGAGGGCTTCATTCGCGAGAGACTGGGACAAGGCCATGTTCAAACTTGAGGGCCGCGAGACGTTCAATGCGCCAGCCGCTGACGCCGCAAACGATCCCAGGGGCGACCGCGATCACGAAAAAGGGGTCCCTGTGTACAAGTCTTAACTGAATCATGACCATCTGGGAGCAGCGTTCAGTTGTCTTTAGGGTGTCCGAGCCCTTCCTCAGCCGCACCCGGTGACGTGACCCGATTCGCGTTGAGAGGCGGTGATCGGCTGCTCGTGACCGGCGGTGCGGATCAGATGAGTCATGTGGTGGTCCATCGTCCTCAGGGAATGGCTCCTCGAAAACCCAGCATGTCTGTTCAAGAACAGCCGCTAGACGCGCTTAGCACCGACCATCTGAAGGCGGATCTTAAGGGCCGGTCTGTTCGCGGAGGATTGCTGACCCTCACTTCGCAAGGAACTCAGTTCCTCATCCAATCCGTTTCGACGGTCGTGTTAGCCCGGTTGCTAACGCCCGCCGACTTCGGGTTAGTGGCCATGGTGAGTGCCATCACGGTGGTGGCCAGCGGATTCGCAGATCTTGGCCTTTCTGAGGCGACGATCCAGCGCAGGGAGATTACCCACGATCAAGTCAGCACGCTCTTTTGGATCAATGTCGCTGTCGGGCTGGCGCTCACGCTCATCACGGCCGCTTCTGCACCGCTGTTCGCCAGATTCTACCGAGATGGGCGCCTGGTGAACGTGACGTTGTTGCTGTCGCTCACGTTTCTCATCGGTGGCTTTCGGGTGCAGCCGGATGCTCTTCTCAAGCGTCAGATGCGTTTTTCATCCTTGGCTTTTCGGGACATTACCGCATCGGCCCTCGCCGTGTTTGTTTCCATTTTCATGGCTTGGCGCGGAGCTGGGTACTTCGCCTTGCTCGCGCTCCCTTTGACAATGTATTCGGTTCAGATGGCATTTTCTTGGTTGATGGTGAAGTGGAGACCAAGCTTGCCTCGTCGCGACGCTGAGGTTGGTTCCATGGTCAAGTTTGGGGGCAACGTCGCCGCTTCCTACCTCACAATCAATCTAAATCGCAGCATTGACAATGTGCTGGTCGGCTGGTATTGGGGAGCCACGCCGCTAGGTCTGTATTCCAGGGCCTACAACCTTCTCATGCTTCCGGTGCGCCAGCTCAGCGCCCCGGCCGGCAGCGTGGCTATTCCGGCGTTCAGCAGGCTTCAGAACGAACCTGAGCGCTTCGCGCAGTATTATCTGCGCGCCGTTAACCTCATCATGTGGATCGCCACTCCGATATTTGGCTTTCTCTTTGTTGCCGCTAACCCCGTGATCGTTTTGACACTCGGGAATCAGTGGCGAGAAGCTGCGCCCGTTTTCCAGATACTGGTTATCTCTGCATTGGGGCAGTTGCTGCTTGAATCAACTCTTTGGCTCTTTGTGAGTCGCGGACAACCCAAGCGGCTTCTCAAGCTCATGCTCGTGATCTCTCCGATCATTGTGGTTAGCTTTGTGATCGGCTTGCCTTTCGGCATAAAGGGCGTAGCTTTGTCCGGCTCGTTGGTCCTGATTGCCATTTTCCCGTGGATACTCAGGTTCGCTTTTCGTGGCACGACAATAACACTGCAACTTATTGGGCGCGCCCTCCTGTATCCGATGGTGACCTGCCTTGTCGCCGTTTGTTTTGGGAGGCTTGCGCTGCGCCTAATCGCTCCCGAGCGTATCATTCCCCAACTGCTCGTCGTAGCGCTTGGTTTCGCCACAGCCTACTTGTGCTCTGCATTAATCCCTGCCGTACGCGAAGAGGTCACGTCCTTCGGGCGGATATTGAACGACCTGCGATTCCCTGGTCGTGCGGCCGCTCCCACCGCCCAGTAGCCGTGTCGCCGCAATCGAGCAGACTTGTAACCTTCAGGAAGATGGTCTGGCCCATGGTTTGAACCAGATCGCTCCTAGGGGATATGCTAACCGAGCAGTCGCCCGAGATGGGACGCCGCGGAAAGTCCGTCGCGATGTGATATGACCTTCAACAAAGCCAAAATTGCGGGAGTATTCGAGATTCGCATCGAACCCAAGTCCGACGAGCGGGGTTTCTTTGCGCGCAGCTGGTGCCGGAAGGAATTCGAAGATCGCGGATTGGACCCCAGTCTGGCGCAATGCAATATTTCGTTCAACACGCACAAGGGAACGCTGCGCGGCATGCACTATCAGACGGAGCCTTTCGCGGAAACGAAGATAATTCGTTGCACGCAGGGTGCGATCTATGACGTCGTACTTGATCTGCGCCCGCGTTCGGCTACGTTCAAGGATTGGATCGCGGTCCATCTGACTGCTGAGAACCGGAACATGATTTACATCCCGAAAGGATGCGCCCACGGCTTTCTGAGTTTGCAGGACCACACGGAAGTCTTCTATCAGATGTCGGACTTCTACCATCCGGAATCGGCGCGGGGAGTGCGCTGGAATGACCCCGCGTTTGGCATTACTTGGCCAGCAGAAGTGGCGGTGATTTCGGACCGCGATCGAACCTATCCGGACTTCGCATAACTCATGAGCTTGCTGAAAAAACTCGAGCAAACGGATCCATCAGCGATCGGCGAGAAACTGTATGGATTCGCCGCCGAGCTTTATCCGATATGCCGCAGCATCACCGGAGACGGAATCCGGCGCACTCTCTCGATGATCGGAGATCGAATTCCGCTGAAAATCCATGAAGTGCCCACCGGAACGGCCGTGTTCGACTGGACGGTGCCGAAAGAGTGGAATATTCGCGACGCGTACATAAAGGGTCCGGACGGGCAGCGGTTCGCGGACTTTCAGGGACACAACCTGCACGTCTTGAACTACAGCACGCCGATCCGCACGACGATGCCGCTTGCCATACTTAAGCCGCATCTGTTCACAAATCCTACGTACCCTGATTGGATCCCCTACCGAACGTCATACTAC
>JBAVUV010000590.1:0-1787 GCA_049696955.1 Candidatus Sulfotelmatobacter sp.
GGCTAAAAGGGCCTCGACAACCGGTCTGATTGAAGCCTTGCCTCGAAAGGGCTCAGCAACGAGCGGAGTCAGAAGACGTACATCGTCACTCATATGAATAAGCATACCGTCCAAATCTTTGCGCTGCATCGCGGCAGTAAATGCGTGAATGTGAGTCAGCTTCATAAATCTCTCTCCTTAGCAAGCCGTTAGGGCACTATCTATGGAAGGACCGAATTGCGCCAGATGGCTAAGCGGGATAGCTACTCACCGCCCAGTGGTCTGGAATCCGGAAATGTGAAGTTGTCGATCAGCTCGCACAAGTTGGGGCTCAGGTAGCCTGGAATGTACCTCTCGCACACATCGGCCATGACGGTTCCCCACGTGCATCCTGGCTTGTGGGCAAACCCGCCAAAGAAGGCCTGATTGATTCCGGCTTTGAAGCCCGTTCGGGGATAGGCTGCGACGATCTCCTGTCGCAAAGCTGCAGGAAAGTCTTCCAATCCTAAGCCGAGCACATCCAAGCTCACTCCGGTGAAGAGCAGCGCCACCTCCGGCCGCATGTACTGGGTCACACCAGGGGTCGTGTGGAGCGCAATGGCCTCCCACGCTGTCTGTGCCTTTTCCTCCGGAATATCGTGTGCCAGAAGAAATTGGCGCACAGCGTTAGCTCCATCAACCTCAAAGCGCTCTGTCTCGCTCGAGTACTCTGAGAGAAGCCCCAGATCGTGGAATGCCGCACTCACGTAAAGGAGCTCAGGATCGAAAGCCATCTTTCGCTGCCGGCCTTGCTGGGCAGCAAAGAGAAAGGTGCGGTTGGAGTGGTTGTAGAGAAGCTCAGTCGAGAATTCGCGCAAAATGTCGTGCGCCTCTTTCGCAAGCCTGGTGTCGGGAATCTGGATAGTTGCCGGCGCCATGTGCATGTGCTCCATTTTGGAGATCGTTACAGGAACAACACTAGGCCAGTAAGCGAACCGACGCCACGACATGGATACAGCAAATTAGGACAGCAGATTCACTTCCTGCGGCTAGAATTGCGGGATGCGAAAAGTCGTGATCGTCGGTGCTCCGCCCGTACAGATTCTCGACGTGTCCGGTCCTCTTGAAGTGTTTTCAAGGGCGCCCGGGTATGAAGTGCAGCTAGGCAATCCGGGACAAGACCGATGCCTGCAGACAAATCGAGGAGTGTCCCTCACGGGCGCGACGCCGATTGAGGAGATTGACGGCCCCATCGATACGCTCATCATCACTGGTGGGTCGGGAGCCGAGACAAGTGTCTACGACGAGAGGTTCGTATCGTGGATTGCAGCTACGGCTGGGCAATCCCGCCGTGTGGCTTCTATCTGTACCGGTGCATTCTTGCTGGGGGCCGCCGGCCTTCTTGATGACAAGGAGGCCGTGACTCATTGGCACTATACCAATCGACTCGCGAAGGAGTTTCCAAGAGTGAAGGTGCGGCCAGAGCCGATCTATCTCAAAGATGGTTCCATTTACACCTCCGCAGGGATCACAGCGGGAATCGATCTTTGTCTTGCGCTTGTTGAGGAAGACCACGGACACCAGGTAGCCCTCAATGTGGCCAGGTTTCTAGTCATGTTTCTCGTTCGGCCCGGCGGCCAGGCGCAGTACAGTCATATGCTTCTGCGGCAGGCTATTACTTCTAAGCCTCTACGAGAGCTGCAGATCTGGATGCTTGAGAACCTGCGTGAAAATCTCACTGTCGAAAAGCTGGCCGATCAAATTGGAATGAGCGCCAGACAGTTCACCCGGGTTTGTCTTCGAGAAACGAAGATGAATCCTGGTCAATT
>JBAVUV010000591.1:0-3843 GCA_049696955.1 Candidatus Sulfotelmatobacter sp.
CCAGTTCGATTCCCTCGCCTCGGAGTCGCTCTTCTGCATCGCGATGACGAAGACGAATGCTGGTCACCGGAACTGATTGATCCTGGCGACAAATCTGCATGGCCGCTTCGAAACCATAGGCTTGAACCCAGCGTTCCACAAGCCACAGCGGATGGGCGCTGCCGGTGGCGAGCGTCTCAACAGACGAAACATCGATCTGAAGAGGATCGAACTCAGAAGTCTTCGAGGTGACTCCGTCAAGTTTCCGCAATACTGCATTCACAAAAGGCGCTGCGGAACGCTTTCGTGCGCGCTTGACGAGTTCCACGCTTTCGTAAATCGCGGCGCGGGCCGGAACACGACTGAGCCCCCGGAGCTGATAAACAGCGAGCCGCAATGCGGTCAGAATTTCAAGATCGAGTTTGGAGAGTGGTTGCGAGGAACTCTGCGATATCTGCAAATCCAGCAACGACCGCCAGCGGAGAACTCCCATGACGAGTTCTGTCGTCAGAGAGTGATCAGCCTTTGTGAGTGAAGCGGCGGTTTTGGAATGAAGCAATTCCGTCGCGTAGGATGATTCGCACTCGACCCGCAACAGGATGTCGAAAGCAGCAGCCCGGGCGGGAGAAACTGCGGCTTGCGGTGCTCTATTTATTTTTTTCACTAAGGTTAGTATGACGGAGGCAGAGCCGCCAAGAGAGATTTATCTTGTCTCAGGAGCCGAGCTTCTCGCCAGGCTGAGGCCGGTAGCCGCGCACAAAATCGGGAGCCAAAGTACGCTTCTTGCCTTCCACTTGCAGTTCGAGCAGTTCGAGTGCGGACCCCTGGCAGCATCCGACGAACAGATGATCGCCTTCCACTTTGAGTTCAGAAGCAGCCAGTTCCAGTTTGATTTCAGCCGCCCGCCATACTTGTAGATTCTTGCCGCGAAACAGCGAGTACGCGCCAGGCCAGGGTTGAAAGCCTCGCAATCGATCCAGGATCTCTCCCGCCGTACGAGAAAAATCGATCCGGCCATCTTCTTTCTTGAGAATAGGAGCGAGGCTCGCTTGCGAGTCGTCTTGCTTGCGCGGCTGCATCGTTCCCGCTTCCAAACCCTGCAACGTGCGAATCATCAGATCCGCTCCCACGGATGCGAGCTTGGGTGCAAGAGTTTCCGCGCTGTCGTCTGAAGTAAATGGAATCACTTCCTGCAGCAAAATATCCCCGGTATCGAGTCCGGCATCGATCTTCATGGTCGTGACCCCGGTAACGCTTTCCCCCAGCGCAATCGCCCACTGAATCGGCGCCGCGCCGCGATATTTTGGCAACAGTGAAGCATGCAGGTTGATATTTCCGAGAGGGGGGAGATCCAGCATCCATGGCGGAATGATGCGGCCGTACCCGACGACTACGATTGCGTCAGGCTTAAGATTGGAGAGTTGCGCGCGAAACTCCGCATTGTTCTTGATGGTTTCGGGTTGAGCAATCGGCAATCCCAGTTTCAACGCGGACTGCTTCACTGGAGAGGACACGAATTCAAGCCCGCGACCTTTTGGCCGATCCGGCTGCGTCACCACCAGGCGAACGACAAATCCACTCTCGACGAGCCGGAGCAGCGTAGGCACGGCGAAGCGGGGAGTACCGCAAAACACGAGATTGAGAGATTGAGGCATCGGCAGTCGAGCACTCGGGGTATTGCACTATCGAGCGACGGGATAAGCCTCGCAGGGAATTATTCAATTACGAAATTACTCGATTACAATTTCTTCTACCATTCTCCCGCTTTGACCATCTTGCGGATCTTGCGCTTGATCAAATCTCGTTTGAGCGCGCTGATGTGGCTGATGTAGAGCTTGCCATTGAGATGATCGGTCTCATGCTGAAACGCCCGCGCCAGCAGGTCGTCGCCGGACTTCTCGAAAACCTGGCCGGTTAAATCCTGCGCTCGGATCGTGACCTCTTGAGCGCGGCTCACATTTTCGCGGAAGTCAGGAATGCTCAGGCATCCTTCACTCTGCGAGTGACGTCCATGTTTGTGAATAATCTCGGGATTAATGAGCACGAGTTTGGCACTCGGATCTTCCTTAAAGGTCACGTCAACCACTGCAATGCGGCGCGGGATGCCGATCTGCGGAGCAGCCAAACCCACGCCCCGCGCCGCATACATCGACTCGAACATATCCTCTACCAGCTTCTTCAGTTCCTCGTCGAAGACTGTAACCTTCTCGGCTGGCTTCTCGAGGATGGGATTTCCGAACTTCACGATGGCATAAATCATCAGTAGCTTTCTAACTGCTGTCGGTAACCGGCGAAGTTGCGCAAAGTCTCGCCCATGGAGTCCCCTCCAAATTTATCGAGAGCACAGCGAGCCAGAGTGAGCGCAACCATGGCCTCAGCCGCCACGCCCGCAGCCGGCACCACACAAACGTCGGAACGCTCATACGCAGCGCGCACCGGTTCACGTGTGGAGAAGTCCACCGACTGCAGCGGACGTCGCAAAGTCGAAATTGGTTTCAAGTAGCCGCGGACCCGAATCTCCTCTCCATTGGAAACGCCGCCCTCAATTCCGCCAGCGTTGTTGCGGGTACGAGTGAACGCCGTAAAATTACCCGGCGCGGCGTAGCCGATTTCATCATGCACCGCGGAGCCAGGAGAAGCCGCCGCAGCTACGCCAGCGCCGATCTCGACCGCCTTCACCGCCTGCAATGACATGACCGCTCCCGCCAGCAAAGCGTCAAGCCGTTCGTCCCACTGCGCGTACGTGCCAAGTCCTGGTGGAACACCGTGAGCAACAACTTCGAACACTCCTCCTACCGAGTCGCCGGTCTTCAGAACTTTGTCGACTTCGTCTTTCATACGTTGCTCGGTTTCCCCATCAGCACAATTCAGCAGGATTTCTTCCCGATTGTAAAGAGCGTTAATCGCATCCCAGGGAACGTCTTTGTGAATCTTCACATTGCCTACCGCAACCACATGGCTTAGCACTTCAATTCCAAGCTCGCGCAAAAAAGCTTTAGCGATCGCACCGATGGCGACTCTCGCCGCCGATTCACGCGCAGACGCCCGCTCCAGAACGTATCGTGCTTCCGGAAAATTGTATTTCAAAGCCCCGGCCAAATCGGCGTGACCGGGCCGGGGGGACGCTACCCGCTTATGCAATGCCGGATCGCCTTCGCCCACAGGCAAAGCCTCTTGCCAATTTTTCCAGTCTCGATTTTCGAGTTGAACCGAAATCGGCGAGCCAATAGTTTTTCCCTGGCGGATTCCGGACAGGATATGCGCGGTATCCCGCTCAATCTTCATGCGTCCGCCCCGCCCATAGCCTTGCTGCCGGCGCCAGAGTTCACGATCCAAAGAGCTTTGGTCCACCTTGAGCCCCGCAGGTAAGCCTGAAAGGAAAGCGACCAGAGCTTCGCCGTGAGATTCCCCAGCTGTGAAGTAGCGCAGCATAAGTGCTAGATTTTACCTGATGCGTCGCCTCTTTGTGGTCGCGACGAAATATAACTGCATGATCTGCGAGATCAATTGTGTGAGGATTCCACAACAGCTTCTAAGAATTAGATTGGAGTGTGCAAGCGGCAGCAAGCTCCGCAAGGCTGATCACCTGCAAGTCTGGCTGCGCTTCTGCCGCCTTGACAGCGCCCACGCCCTTTCTCGCTGATGGCCGGTTCACCCAAACCGTAGCCAGGTCGAGAGATTGCGCAGGAATCACATCATGATAAAGACTCTGCCCCACATGCAGGATGCGGTGCGCAGGAACGCCGATGCGGCTCAATGCGAGTTCAAAAATCTTCAAGGCCGGCTTGTATGCTTGCGCCTGCTGGGCTGTGACGATCTGGCTGAACTCCACCTTCAGTTGAGGCCGCGTCGCGGCGAAAAGAT
>JBAVUV010000592.1:0-2389 GCA_049696955.1 Candidatus Sulfotelmatobacter sp.
CGCCTTTAAGATGGCTCTATTGAACTCCTAACATACCATCACTTAGAAAAAAGTTTCCCTCACAAACCAGGCGTGCTGCGCCGCGCAGGAAGACCTGTTTCCCCTCCTGCCGTACCATCTGAACGCCACCGGGAGCGTGCACGTGCACGGGCGATTCGACTTTGCCGGTGCTAAGAGCGGCTACGGCCGAGGCGCAGGAACCGGTACCTGAAGATTGCGTCTCTCCGACTCCGCGTTCAAAGAAGCGGACGCGTAGGTCGCGAGGCCCGTCGATTACTACCATCTCTATGTTCACACCCCCGGTGAATTGAGGAGCGCTCTGAATCTCTGCGGCCGTCGCTTTCCAGTTGGCAGTAAAACCCGACACCAGCAAAACAAAATGCGGATTGCCTATCGAGACCGGAATGCCTCGGACTTCTCCGGCAGACAACTTTACGCGTTCTTCATGTCCGACCACGGCCTCGCCCATCGCGACTTCGAATTCGTATTCGGATTCACCGTATTCAGATTCACTTCGGCCAGTGAGCACGCAGGTCTTCAGTCCGGCACTGGTTTGAATGGCAATTCTATCTTTCTTTTGCGAGGCGCAAAGGTAGGCTGCGACGCAGCGCGTGCCATTGCCGGAAATCTCAGCGTATGAGCCATCGGCGTTAATCAGGCGAATCTCTATATCGGCTGTGGGGTGAGGATACATCCACTCGACGCCATCCGCGCCCACTCCATTGTGCCGGTCGCACATGCGTCGGGTGAGAGTTGCGGGATCCAAATCGCCAGTGAGCACGGAAGCATCGATCAGGAGAAAATCATTGCCGCACGCGGTGGCTTTCACAAATGGAATTACCGCCGACGACAGGCTCACTCTAATTCCACCGGCCCTAATGAGGTTACACCGCCTAGAACTGTCGACGACTTCAATTCAACAAGTAATTCTTTCTGTTCACGATTGCATCCGATGACGTCGAACTGGAGACGAACGTGTTGCCCAGTGCTGCCGGTTACAACATTTTGCATCATGCGGTGGCGAGGCTCCAGAATGCGGTTCACTTCCTGCGTGATCTCTTCCGCACTGCCCCCGGTAACTTCGTAGGTGTTCAATAATGTCTTCAGATTAAAAGTCAGCTCCAGGTGACCCAGAGAAAACAATGCGGCAATTACCAGGCCGGTGGCAAAAATTGCCGTCAGGTAAAGGCCGCCACCAGTGGCCATTCCGATGGAGGCTACGACAAACAAGGTAGCGGCGGTAGTGAGGCCGGTGGTGAGGCCACGCGCGTGCAGAATCGATCCGGCGCCAATGAAGCCAATGCCGGGAATAATCTGCGCCGAAATGCGGGTATGGTCGCCGATGTGTTCGACGGCTAAAGCATCCGAGAGAATGGTGAACAGCGCCGCGCCAAAACAGATAAACATATTGGTGCGGAGTCCCGCGGGCCGGTGCCGCAACTCGCGCTCCAGGCCAACGACGCCGCCCAACACTGCAGCCAGCACCAAGCGCGCCAAAGCACTGCCCACGATACCGCTGGCCATTTCCGCGCGTAGCAAGTCGACAATATGTTGCCACTCCATATTTCTGCTTTCGATTTCTGCTTTCGGTTTCCGCTTTCTGGATTCTGCTTTGTGTCCGAAAAAGCTTGAGATGGCCGGATTTTAACACCGTAAACCGCGAATAGAGCGTTACCGGGCTGATTACTGCGCGGAGCTGGGTACGGGAGGCTGAGTTAGACTCTGCGCAGTTCGAGCTTGAAATATGGCTGCGGGCGGTTGTCCTGTGGTATGGATCTCGACCAATGCCGTGAGGTGATGAGCGTGCGCTGCGGTCCATACCGGGTCACCCTGGAAGCCGAGGGCATAATCCGCGTAGGCAGCGGGATCCGCGAGGGCGCGCTCCCACAGGCCATCGGGGTCGACTGGTTGTTTCCACACGCGATGATTGCCTTCATTGATGGTTCGACGCAGCGGGATCCCAGCTTGCTCCAGGGCGCCGACGTGCTCGCCCAGGTACATTAGCAATGTGGAATTGGGTGGAAGCTTTTCGAGCCAAGTTCCGAGTTGGCGATCGAGCGCAACGCGGCCCTTCATGTTTACATCCGCCTCCTGATAGCAAATGGGATTGACTCGCCAAATCGCGGCATAGCTCGCCGATCCGAAGAACAGGGTGACGAGCAATGTTGCCGGAGCGGCCCATTGGCGCCATGAAGACGGAACCTGAGGAAGTTTGGCCGCCAATCGCAAGAGGAAAGAAATCGCGAGGGGCACGAATACTGCGAACGCCGGGAGCAGCTGCAATCCGTAGCGGACGTTGTATTGTGAAAACGGCCACCATGTCGGAACAAAGATGGGGACGCTGCCATAGGCTATCGAGAGCGCGTAGAAGGGAATGGGGGTCCACAGC
>JBAVUV010000593.1:0-6143 GCA_049696955.1 Candidatus Sulfotelmatobacter sp.
GCCTCAGAAATGTCCACGGGAATCCAACCTTTGCCATCAATGTAAAAATCCGACCAGCAATGGTAGCCGGCGATTTCGGCGGCATGCTGATTGGGTGGAAGCGGGAAGCCGATTTCGAAGCGGGCCGAAATGCCTTGCGAGCGGGCCATGGCGATGAACAGGGAATGGAAGTCGGTGCAGTTTCCTTTCTTCGAGTCGCAGGCATAAAGCACATCACCGTGACCCCAGCCCGTGCCAGTTTTGTCGTAACGCATAGTGGTAAAGACGTAGTCGTAAATGGCGCGCGCTTTCTCGAGTGGTTGAGTCTTTCCCTGAGTGACCTTCACGGCGAGATCAGCGGGCAGGCCGGTTACTGGGACAAGAGCGTCGGGCCGCAAATCTTGCTGCCGCTCTGCAGAGGAGAGTGAAACCGAAACCAGATGCGGCGCGCTCGGTCCCAGCGCGATACGCTCGTGGCGAATCACGTCATATTCAATATCGAAGTGCAGCTCTGACTTGGCGGAACTAGTTTCGGCATAGTAAATCTGGTTGCCCTGTGTCGATTCGCTAGTCCTTTGCAAGGGCAAATCGCCTTTCGCGGAGACGATCTTCACTTCCTGATAAGCGTCAGAGTGGGCGTCTGGGATCCAAACTCTAATTTTTTCACCAGCGGAAAGATTCTTGACGGTGAAGGCGTAATGAAACGTGAAGTGGCGCGAATCCTGAGCAGCGAGGGATACAACGAAGGCGAAACAGAGCGTTGACAGCACGCAAGTTTTACGCAGCATAAGCGGCTTCCTCTCATGTTCTCAACGGCGAACCGTTAACTGGGACCTGAACCTGGTTGGAAACGACAAACGGATCTCTTGGAGGGAACGCCGTCAAGTGAAGCCGTGCTCGAGGATGGGCATGGAAGTAAAGATGCCGCAACTGGATTGGCGATGTGACATTTTAGCAGGTGTTAAGCGGCATGTTCGTACCCTTTTCTTCGCGGGCCCTGCGGTCGTTCTCGGCGAACTCTGGATTAAAGCCTTTCGTTACGATTAGAGCGTGAAGAGATCCAAATCGCAGAGATCACGGAGAAAACCTGCGAAGCATGACGAAAGACCTTCACGTCGTTGAACGCCGCATCACTGATAGGGTTCAGTTAGAATGCCAGCGTGGCCGTTGCCATCCAGTGCCGCGATTTGCGCAAGACCTACGACGGTAAGGTCGAGGCCGTCCGGGGGCTTAATCTGCAGATTGAAACCGGGGAATGCTTCGGTCTACTCGGCCCGAACGGGGCCGGGAAGACGACCACCATTGAAATTCTCGAGGGGCTGCTGGAGCCGACTTCCGGCGAAGTGTCGATTTTCGGGCACACCTGGCGCGAGGACGCGCGTGAGATGCGAGAGTGGCTGGGCATTTCGCTGCAGGAGACGCGACTATCGGAAAAACTCTCGGTGCGTGAGACGGTGGAATTGTTTGCCAGCTTTTATCGCGAACCGCGGCCGTCTGATGAAGTGCTAGAGCAATTGCAGCTTACGGAGAAGGCGGACGCGTGGGTGGGAAAGCTTTCCGGTGGACAAAGGCAGAGACTGGCTGTGGCTACGGCGCTGGTGTGCAACCCGAAAATTCTTTTTCTGGACGAGCCGACCACAGGTCTCGATCCGCAGAGCCGGCGGCAACTTTGGGATATTATTCGCGAATTTCAACGCAATGGCGGCACTGTTTTGCTGACCACGCATTACATGGATGAGGCGGAACGGTTGTGCGACCGGCTGGCCATCGTGGATCACGGGCAGATCATCGCGGAAGGGTCGCCCGCAAGTTTGATCGAGCGCCTGGGCGGTCATCACGTGGTGGAGTTTGCCGTCGATCATAAGACGGCCGGAAATTCCGACGGCGCCGCACTCGACGCCTGGCGCGCTCTGCCCAGCGTGGAGTCGGTTCGCGAGGATGACGGTATGACGGCGCTCAACGTGAAGGAACCTCATCTGACGATTCCGGCTTTGCTGGATGCGATTGGAAAGCAAGGGAGCAAACTGCAGCATCTCACCACGCGTCAGGCTAGCTTGGAAGACGTGTTTGTCCGGCTGACAGGGCGGCATTTACGGGAAGAGTGAAACTTCGGCAGGGAAATAAATATGGCTCTTGCACAGCAAACGCCGACGACAAAATTGGCAGTCCCGGGCCAAAGGCCGCTGAGGCGGAATGGACGCTGGTCAGGCTATCTTCATCTGCTCGGCGCGCGCATGCTGGAACTGAAGCGCGAGCCTGAGGTTGTGTTCTGGGTATTTGTATTTCCGCTGTTGCTGGCAGTGGGACTCGGAATTGCCTTCCGCAATAAGCCGGCCGACGCCTCTTCGGTTGCGATAGTGACGGGAGCTGGCGCGGAGGAGGCGCAGGCATTGCTGCAGCGCTCTCCGCAACATGCGTCGTTCAAGATCGACGTGCAAAGCGAACAGGCAGCCAGAAAGGGATTTCGGCTGGGGAAATACGATCTGGTGATCGAGCCTGACGGCAATGGCGGATTGAGATATCGTTACGATCCGGCTCGGCCGGAGAGCGTGCTGGCGAAAGCAGAGGTAGACAATGCGCTGCAAACCGCCGCCGGCCGGAAAGATGTGGTGGCAACAATCGTGGTCACTTCGTCTGAGCCGGGCTCGCGTTATATCGACTTCCTGATTCCCGGATTACTTGGAATGAATTTGATGAACTCCGGAATGTGGGGTGTGGGATTTGCGCTGGTCGATATGCGGCAGCGCAAACTGCTGAAGCGCTTTGTAGGCACGCCCATGCGCCGGGGAGATTTTCTGCTGGCGCTGATGTCAAGCCGCTTGGTGCTCATGGTAATCGAAATCGGATTGCTGCTGACACTCGGCGTTCTCGTCTTCCACATGAAAGTATTGGGATCGATTTTCACGATCCTGTTGGTCGGAACCGTGGGAGCCCTCGCGTTTGGAGGAGTGGGATTGCTGACGGCGAGCCGGGCGCAGAAAATTGAGAGCGTGAGCGGCCTCATGAATCTTGTCATGATGCCAATGTGGATTTTTTCCGGAGTGTTCTTTTCCTACGAACGGTTTCCCGCCGTAATTCAGCCCTTGATCAAGGCGCTTCCGCTCACCGCTCTGAATGATGCCTTACGAGCCAGCATACTCGAGGGTAGCCCGCTGATCGGCCAGTGGCCGCGGCTGCTCATCATGATTGTTTGGGGTGGAGTTTGTTTCGCACTGGCATTGAGATGGTTCCGCTGGACTTAGCGAGTGTCAGCGGTCGGGAGTTAGCAGAAGTTCGGTAAACGTTTCTCAGGTTACGTTCCGAAGCTTGGGCCTCGTCCGCGATAGGTTACGAACGAGGCCGGCTGCGGTGCTTGCGAAAGCATTGCTCTACTTATGACTTCGCTACCTTGGCGGCGGCCTTTCGGACCTTCGCCCAGCGTAGCTTTTGCGCTTCGGCAATTCGGCGACGGGCATCCTTGCTCAAGGTACGGCCGGTCAACTTGAGCCTTTTCCCACTCGAATGGCCGAGGGCGTCCAGTGCCTTCCCTACTTGTCCCATCTCTTTTTCAAGACGGGAGTACTCTTTCTGTAGAGAAGCTACTACCTTGTTCATCATCATTAGCACCCCCTTGCAGGTAAGGCTAACACGACAATACACACCGCAAAATATATTAGAGCAATTTTCAGCTTAGCGAATCCGCAGAGGGATGGGATACCGCCCGACATAGACGCTTCAGTTAGTAGCCGGTCCCGATTGTAGGTAAGAAACGTGGAGCCTGCCGTGCCTTGGTGGCTTGTTCGAAGGCGTACGCCAACCGGATTAAAGTAGGTTCACTCCAGGCACGTCCAAAGAAAGAGATTCCAACCGGCAGACCAGAAGTAAAGCCCGCGGTGACGTTAATGTTAGGGTAGCCAGCGACCGCTGCGGCATTCGAACTTCCGCCGGCCACATGGTCGCCGTTGACCAGGTCGGTAAGCCAGGCCGGGCCGCCGGTGGGCGCTATAATGGCATCGAGATGGAATTTATCCATGGTTGCGTCGATGCCTTCGGTACGGGCTAGTTGGTGATTGTTCTCGAGAGCGTCAAGATATGCCTTTTCCGTGAGTGGACCCATAGCCTCCGCCTTCAGGAATAGATCTTGGCCGAAGTAAGGCATTTCTTTTTGCCTATTGCGTTCGTTGAAGTCAATGATGTCTTTTAGTGTCTTCACCGGAGCATTGGGCCCCAAGGCTGCAAGGTATCTATTCAGGTCGGCTTTAAGTTCATACATGAAGACCAGCATTTCGCTCTTATCGAACTTACCCAAAGTTTCGATATCTGCTGGGTCAATCACCGTGGCTCCCTGCATCTTCATGACATCGAGGGATTGCTCCATGAGGGCGTCGACTGCGTCATTGAATCCGAAGTATTTTCTGGCGACTCCGATGCGGGCGCCTTTTAGACCGTTGGGATCGCAGAACCGGGCATAGTCTCTTGCAGATTTTCCCTGGCTATTTGCGGTGGCTGAGTCTCGCGAATCGACACCCGTAAGCGCGCTCAGCATAATCGCGGCGTCGCGCACGGTGCGGCACATTGGCCCCGCGCCATCCTGACTGTGGGAAATAGGGATGATGCCGGAGCGGCTAACCAGTCCTACGGTCGGCTTGATGCCGGCGATCCCGTTCGACGACGAGGGACAGACGATGGATCCATCGGTCTCCGTACCGATTGCGGCCGGGCACAGGTTTGCCGACACTCCCGCTCCGGAGCCGGAACTTGAGCCGCACGGATTGCGGTCAAGCGCGTAGGGATTTTTAGTGAGCCCGCCGCGGCCACTCCATCCGCTGGTGGAGTGGCTGGAGCGGATATTGGCCCACTCGCTGAGGTTTGTTTTACCTAGAATGACAGCTCCGGCGGCACGCAATTTTTCGGCCACGAGAGAATCGTTGGCGGGCCTGGAGCCGACTAAGGCAAGTGAGCCGGCGGTCGTCATCATCCTGTCGGCGGTGTCGATATTGTCTTTGATCAGGACTGGCACCCCGTGCAACGGTCCGCGCGGGCCTTTTAGCTTGCGCTCCTGATCGAGAGTTGCGGCGATGGCGAGGGCGTCGGGATTGAGTTCGATAACACTATTGATCGCGGGACCGTGTTTGTCGATTTCGTCGATGCGGTTGGCGTATTTTTCCACCAGGGAGCGAGAGGTGAACTTGCCAGACTTCATTCCATCCTGAAGGTCTGAAATGGTCAGCTCGTCCAGTTCGAAGGGACTGACCCCGGAAGCCGGGGAATGCCGTGCCAGCTCACGCGCCGCAGCCAGCGCGGGATGAAGTGGAGTCAGCGTGACGGCAGCGCTTCCGGCTATGCCCGCTTTGAGGAAGTTACGGCGGCTGGCGGCAAGTTTCGCATCACTTTTCTTTCCGGACATAGGTCGATCGTTCCCCTTATCAAATCATGGTCTTGAAATCGCACGGAACATAGTAATTGACTTGGACATTGTATGGAGGGCATCGCGTCGGAAGGTTCGACTTAGCAGGGTACCCAAGCAAACTAATACCTGGCGATGAAGAATCACACGCCGGGGTAAACGATCGTTACTCGCCGTCTGTGACCCTTCTCTTGGGGGGTGGTTTCTCCGGAGTGTCGCTTTCTGCCTGCGAATCGCGCGAATCCAGTTCCCTGTCGCGGTAGGGCTGTCGAGCAAGGGTCTGTGGTGCGTCCGTTTCGGACATTTTGTTCCAAGCGCCGATGCTATTCGATTTAGGCTCGTTAAAGAGCGATAGAGAACTTGTCTCTAAGAGAAGTTCCAGTTCGCTGATGCGATTTGCTTTTCTGCGATACTCGGCCCATTCCGATACAGACAAGCCTCCAAAGATTTCGTTTTGCCGGGTTTTGTGCAGTTCCTTGAGCAGGCGTAGAACTTCTGCTTGTGGCGTTTCGCGATCCATGGGCGGACTCCGGTGAACCGCGATCGCTCAGATCAGATGGGAGGAGCGAGGGAGGGACAGGGGATACTGTACGCTGAACGACATAGATGTGTCTATCGGGGAGTATTAGATTTTCCCCCGCCTGTCCCATTAAGGGCCAGCGCGGGAGAATGAGTACGAAGGGACCTGCAAGAAAGGGATCGCGACCCTCCCCGGTGCGATGCAATATTTTGTGTGCATTTTTTAGTGGATGTGTATATAATGAAGGCCAGCTAAGTT